>NZ_JBFDAH010000023.1:0-80457 GCF_040719265.1 Aliikangiella maris
TCGATACGACGAGTTTCTAACTGTTGCGCAGGGTCAATGCGGCGTGTTTCCAGTTGATAACTCGGATCAATACGTCGTGTGCTCACTTTAACCGATGGGTCAATACGACGGGTTTCTAATTGCTGCGCAGGATCAATACGGCGCGTTTCCAGTTGATATGCCGGATCGATTCTTCTGGTACTAAACAACGGATACTGAGTTAATTCACTATTCCCCAAAATAGTTTGACTTTCAATGTTGCCTGTTTTTACGTACTTCTGCTCAAACTTGCCATTATCAATCGCGCCAATGCTTGATTGAGACAAAGTCATAGCAACCGCTAAAGATGATACATAAAAAAGATTTTTTGATGTCAACATGCTCTCTTACCTTTTCATTGTTTGTATGATTTTTTAAATCCTTGGTTTCTATTTAGTATCGATGAGCTAAGAAATCAATTAAATATTTTTTTGACACATTTATATTGTTCTTAAGTTCACTAGGTAGATTCGTATAACAATTAAGATTTAGTGTCAAATATTAGAAAAAGGGAAAGTTTAAAAAACCATTATTTATTCGTAAAAGGAATATACTAATAAGTAGATTAAATATGATGGTAACAGGAAAATACCCACTATCCTAGTGGGGTTACATTTCCTGCGATATTACCGAGGTATTCTTGACGATGCCATTTTCGTTTTAGGACTTCAGGCACAAGTGAACTGCGGACGGGTCGGCTAAAATAAAAGCCTTGTACATAGTAGGCTCTATTTTTCCATAAATACTCACACTGAGATTTTGACTCAACACCTTCAATAATAACTTTCATTTCCATTGACTTTGCAATATCAATGATTGCTTTAACAACTCTTGAGTCTTGTGCATTAGTTTCAATATTATCAACAAAACTTTTATCAACTTTTAAAGTATCAAATGGTAACGATTTTAATTGAGCCAATGAAGAATAACCGGTTCCAAAATCATCTAAAGCCAAACTGAAACCTAAGTCTTTTAAAATTTTAATCTGTGCTTTTGTTTCTTCAGTATCTTGCATACAAGCACTTTCTGTTATTTCTAATTCAATATATTTATTTTCAAGTCCTTCTTCTTTTAATATCTGCGTGATTTCATCTGCCAAATTTCTATTCCAAAATTGATTAGCCGATAAGTTAACACTTGTGCGACCACGCATAACACCGGCATCAACCCACTTTTTAGTTTGTTGTGCAGCTTGACGCAAAATACTATGACCTAAGGGAACAATTAGCCCAGTTTCTTCTGCTAAAGGAATAAATTCAGCAGGACTAATGACCCCCAGTTCTTTATGCGTCCATCGCGCCAATGCTTCGATGCCGTCAACCAATCCACTATTTAAATCAACTTTTGGCTGATAATAAAGTTCGATAGTTTCATCATCAATAGCTTTACGCAACGCATTTTCCAGTTCTAAACGTTTACGCGCACGCTCATTAAATTCAATTGAGTAAAAGCTATAAGAATTATTAACCAGCTTTTTCGCTTCATTCATTGCGGTGTCAGCATTTCTGATCAGACGATCGCCAATAATGGCATCATCAGGTGCCAGCGTGATACCAATTGAATAACTTAGTTTTAATTGTTGGCCTTTAACAAAAATAGGTTGATTCAATTCGTTAAGTAGCAGTTCAACAAATGTTGCAACCAATGCCGAAGATTTAACTTCTTCAATGACAATAATAAATTCATCGCCACCGACACGCGCAACGGTATCACCATCTTTATTGCAACTGACTAACCGAGCACCAACTTGCTTCAACAAAATGTCGCCAACTTTATGGCCTAGCGAATCATTAATTCGTTTGAAATTATCAATGTCTACTAGTAGCAAGGCAAAACGCCCATTGTCACGTTTAGTTTTTTCAATAATTAAATTCAAGCGATCATTCAAACATGCTCTGTTAGGTAAACCAGTAAGCGAATCATAATTAGCCAGTTTACGAAACTCTTCTTCTGCTCGCTTGCGGAAAGTAATATCGGAAAATACACCAACATAATAGCGTACATTGCCATTTTCATCATGCAATGTGTCAATACTTAACTTTTGCGGGAAAGGTTCATCATTTTTTCTCTCAGCCCACACTTCTCCTTGCCAGCTACCATGCTCTTCTGCACTGGTACGAATGCGCTGAATAATATTTCGTGATTGTTCCTGTGTTTCAGGAAACCAAAGTACTTCCCCTTTCTTTTCACGCAAAGGAAAGCCACTGATTTTTTCAAACGCAGGATTACACTCAATTAAGCGCCAATCGCTATCTCTAATCCAAACCCCATCGGAAGTACTTTTGAACGCTTGACCAAGCATTTCAAATTGTTCATCCTTGCGTTTAATAGAAGTAATGTCACGCTGTGTACCAGACATCCGCAACGCATTGCCCGACTTATCAACAGCAACCACTTTGCCGCGATCTTGAATCCAGCGCCAGCCTTTATCGACATCAACGATTCGATAGCATAATTCAAAATGTTTACTTTTTCCGGCAATATGCGCTTGTAACTGCTTACGTACATTTTCCAAATCAGCAGGATGAATATAACTGGCTAATTGATATAAGTTTCTGGAAAGTTTGGTACAATCGATTTGGATTTTTTTAAACTCATTAGAACGCGAAATATCACCCGTTTCGAGATTCCAATCCCAAAACTCATACCCCGACCCCCATAAGCTCAGTTTGAGTCTTTCCTCATTTTCCTGAATCGACTGCTGTATCTGCTTTTCCCTTTTGCGTTTTTGATAATAATAGAAAATACTACTGCCGACTATAAACAGCATAATTAAGGTATAAATCAGATAAGCAACCTTGGTTTGCCACCATGGCGGCTCAATGACAATATTCAACTTATTAATTTTCTCATTCCATTTTTGTTGAATATTTCCTACCTGCAACTCAAACTCATAAAAACCAGGATCAATATTTGTGTAGGTTGCCAATTTGTTTGATGAATCAGATGTAATCCACTGTTCACTCAAACCTTTCAAACGATAGCGAAATAGCAAGTCATTATTTCTAACAAACTGTGGACTGGTAAATTTTATCGAAAAAGGTGTTTGATCATATTTTAAATGCACTTCAGCAAGTGTTGATAATGTACTTGGTAAAATTCCTTTTTCAGATACTTTAACTTTCGTATTGGCAATATAAAAATCAACAAAGACGGCATCTCGAATGTAGGGTGCTTTTTTCTCGACACTCGGATAAAAACGATTGAGTCCATTTGTCCCGCCAAAATATAAAAAACCATTTTTAGATTGAATTCCTGGCAAATTAAACTCATTACCTTGAAGTCCATCAGAAACATTAAAGCTGGTGATATCATTACCGCTGACATCAATCGCAGACAATCCATGATTACTTGAGATCCAGATATTTTTTGTTGTGAAGTCGGCAATCACCGAGTAAATACTATTGTTTGGTAAACCGTTAGACTCATCTATTGTGGCAATGCGAGACTCATGATCAATAATTTTTAGCCCTTTTGACCAAGTGCCAACCCATAGTTTACCACTCCAATCAACCGCTAAATCAATCGTTTGAAAACTATCAGTACCTGGAATTTCTTCAGATTGAATATTGAATTGATCGGATTGATTTAAACGAAAAGTAATTTTATGAATGCTTTCATCTTTATTTGCTATGTAACCGGAGTTTTTGTCGCTAAAGACAATCACCCGTGGGCTAATCATATTTTTCGATAATTCACCTATCTGTTGGAACTGGCCTTCTGTTTGGCGGAAAACAAAAACGCCTTTCCCTTCAATACCAATCCAGATATTTTCATTTAAATCAGCGGTAATAAAAACAACTGGATGATCACCATTTAATACTTGATTGACAGCATCATCATATTTAGACAGTTGCTTAGATTTGAGATCATATTTCAACAATCCTTGAAAAGTACCCAGTAAAACACTTTCATCACTATCTTGAAAAATAGTTCTGATAGTTGCATCAATACTTTTACCATCACTCATTAAAGGAAAATATTCAAAAGTCTTACTTCGCGTGTTAAATAATGACAACTTGCCTGACTCACTACCCAACCAGATATTTCCATCTTTATTTTCATAAAGCGATGCAATACTTGAATCCTCAAGCCCTTCATTAGCAACCGGGTGTATTCCATAAGTTTCAAAACGCTTGCTATCAGGAAAATAACGACTAACCCCACCACCATAAGTGCCGACCCAAATTGTCTTGTCTTTTCCCTGATAGATTGAAGAAATATTATCTTCAATCAGCGACATGTCATTTCGATAATCAGCCAGAATTAATCTTTCAGACATTTGTGTTGGTTCAACAACTAAAATTCCATTGCGTGTACCAAACCACAGTTGCCCCAATTTATCCTGATGTATTGTTCGCACCGATTTACTCGGCAAATTTATTTCAAAGGGAATGAGTCGTCGAATATCTCTTTCCAGTAAAAAGACACCTTCTCCCCAAGTTGCAACAAAAATTCTGCCATAGGAATCCTGATAAATATCAACAATACTAATATTTTTGTAGTTATTACTCGAACCTTCACGAGCATCTTCAAGCATATTGACTGGAATAAATTTAGTATTGCTTCGGTCGAATAAATATAATCCTCCGCGAATTGTTCCAACCCAAAGCTGCTTATGATCATCTTCAAAAATTGTTCTGACTTTGTGGTGAGCATAAGATTTGATAGTCTGTGTATTCAGGTCAATCGAGTTTAATCCCTTAGCCGTCCCCACCCAGATAAGGCCATCCTCAGTTTGATATAACGAGCGAATATTACTCGAGTTAATTCCTTTATCCGAAACTTCAATTTTACGGAAATTATCTAGATGACGATCATAAACATTCAAACCATTTTCGGTTCCAACCCAAAGATCGCCATTCTTATCGATTAATAAAGCACTGACCCCATTATTCGACAACGAATTTTCATCTAGTCGATCGTATCGATAAGTAATCAATTCATTTCCGTCATATTTTTGTAATCCATCTTCTGTACCCAGCCAGATGAAACCATGATTATCTTCAATCATGTCAAAAACGACTATCGACACCAAACCATCTTTTTTAGTGAGCGTATGAAACTGAAACAAGGGCTCAGCAGAGACAAAATTACTACTCGAAAGAGTCATTAGTAAGAAAAGAAATACGAATTTTAAGAGATTAAATCTATCCATAAACCAGGTTCGTCAGTGATTAAAACCGTCGATCATTTAGGCGAGTGGTAAATCATAGTGCAATATAACCAATCTTTACTGACAAGTCAGTTAATAAAGACTTAAAATCTCAAATATCTATTGATTTTGTTCACTAGTCAGGTTTATATAGCAAGTTTTAAACTATGAAAAACATAGATTGATTGAATTAGACTAATTAAGCAATATTACTCAAAATAAGTACAACTGAGTGATAAAGTGATTTTAACAAAATCACACAGCAACTATTTTTAAATGAATTGTGTAGATTGGAGTTAACATGAAAAGATTTACAATTTTCGGCCGTCCAGGGTGTGGCTACTGTACTCGTGCCAAACAACTATGTGAAATCAAAAATTTTGATTACAAATACATTGATATTTGGGAAGAAAATATCAGCAAAGAAGATTTGGCCAAAACCATCGGTAAACCCGTACATACCGTACCCCAAGTTTTCCACGGCGAAACTCATATTGGTGGATTTGATGATTTAGAGGCTTACATTGCAACTCTAAACTAATATTCCACAATTTTCATAGCCAAACTACTGCTTTTTTAGGATAATAGTGAACTTATACACAGAAAAAAGAATTAAAGTTAACTTTATTCTCTAACTTGTTGAATTTAATATATATTAAAGGCTAATTGTTAATGAAAGCAGTAGTTGAAGCTTGGCTCATAGAGGTCATAGCCAAACTCAAAGAACAGGCAATCATTCCTGAGTCTGTTAACCTAACTCCCCAGGTCACTCATACCAAAGATAAATCCCATGGTGACTATGCGACCAATGCTGCATTAATGTTGGCAAAACCCGCAAAAAAATCCCCCCTTGAACTGGCAGAGCTTATTTCAAGCTTAATTGGAGCGCGTGGTGAAATTGAAAAGCTGGAAATAGCGGGCCCCGGATTTATCAACTTTTTTCTTAGTCAAGATGCTTCAATGGAGGTAATTAACAGCATATTACAGCAACAAGCTCGGTACGGCACTAACAACGATGGACAGGGAAAACCTGTGCAAGTTGAATTTGTTTCTGCAAATCCTACTGGCCCTTTACATTTTGGGCACGGGCGAGGCGCTGTAGTTGGTGACTGTTTGGCGAGAGTCCTCACCGCAAACGGCTGGAAAGTAACAAAAGAGTTCTATTACAACGATGCCGGACAACAGATAAACAATTTGGCCTTATCGGTTCAAGCACGCTGTAAGAATGTATCACCCGACTCTGAACAGTGGCACAAAGATTGGTATAAAGGTGACTATATCAAAGATGTTGCTGCCGATTACCTGGCAAAACAAACAGTTGATGCTGCCGACAAGCATGTAGCAGCCAAAGGTGATGCCGATGACTTGCAAGCAATCAGAGAGTTTGCCGTTGCTTATTTGCGACGTGAGCAAGATCTTGATTTAAAAGCATTTGATGTAAATTTTGATGTGTTCTTTCTTGAATCATCATTGTACGAAAATGGCGACATCGATAAAACAGTGACCAACTTAATCGAATCAGGCCATACCTATGAAAAAGATGATGCCCTATGGCTACGAACCACCGATTACGGTGATGACAAAGACCGAGTTATGCGCAAATCTGATGGTGGATACACATACTTTCTGCCTGATGTCGCTTACCATGTCAACAAATGGAAGCGGGGCTTTGGCCGTGTTATTAATGAATTTGGCGCCGATCACCACAGCACCGTTCAACGAGTAAAGGCAGGGCTACAGGCACTCGATATAGGGATTCCAAAAGACTGGCCAGAAATTGTGTTGCACCAAATGGTGACCGTAATGCGCGGTAATGTCGAAGTAAAAATTTCAAAAAGAGCCGGTAGCTATTTAACTTTACGCGATATTATTGATGAAGTAGGTCGAGATGCAACTCGATACTTCCTAGTTGCAAGACGAGCCGAATCACAAATGACTTTCGATCTGGAGTTGGCTGCCTCACAAACAAATGACAACCCGGTGTACTACATTCAATATGCACATGCACGAATCTGTTCGGTATTCCGCAAATTGGAAGAGGCCGGACTGCAATTTGATCAGCAAAACGGTTTAGAGCACCTGACTCAATTAACCAGTGATTATGAAAAAGCATTAACCGATCGATTATCCAAATATCCTGAACTGGTAAAGTTTGCCGCTCGTTCATTAGAAGCACACACTATTGCACACTATTTGCGAGAATTAGCCAATGATTTTCATAGTTACTACAACGCAGGTAAATTTATTGTTGATGATGCCGCAGAGCGTGACGCTCGCCTGTGTTTAATTAGTGCGGTAAAACAGGTACTAGTCAATGGCTTAACATTGCTTGGCGTCAGTGCACCAGAAAAAATGTAGTTTTCTGCCGTTAATTAGTATGAGGTTTTGGCAAAGCCAAAACCTAGACGATAATTTGTTATTACCATCATATGCCTAGAGACTACGCTAAAAAGAAACCGGCTCGCACAAAAAAGCAAGGGGCCAGCCGCAGTCAAGCAAAAGCCAGTGTATCACCCATACGTTGGCTGCTGACGATTGGTTTGACACTAACTTTAGCAGGTGGACTAATCTATCTAAAGTGGTTTTACCCAAAAACATCTCCTCCACCAAACACTTCATCAAAACCGGTCAGTGCACCGCAAAGCTCATCTGCTGCAACTAAAACCAATACCACGACGAACAAAAAGAGTGACGAGCAGGTGCCATTTTATGATGTGCATCGGGATCTTACGACGAAACAGGTTAAAATCCCCAAAGAAGATCTCAAACTACCTGAAATATATAAAAAGTATTTCTACACAATGCCATGTGGCTCTTTCCGCGAAATAGAACGCGCCGAAGAACTTAAAGCCCAAATTGCCATGACTGGCAACAAATCAGAGCTGATGCCTGTAAAGAGTAAGGGAGAAACCTGGTATCGCGTGCAGCTTGGCCCTTTCTCCAGTAAACGTACAGCGGAAAAAATTCGCCATCGTCTGGAAGATAACAATATTCAAGATTGCATGATACGCGCTCACTTAAAAGCAGAATAATCTGGCTTTACAGCAAATCGCTAAATTTCTCGATTTAGAACTTGAAAATAATTCATTAGGACCCACATTACAGCGGTAGTTTAACCAATTCATTTTATCCGGAGTACAGATCATTGGAACAATATCGAGGTACGACAATACTCTCCGTACGACGTAATGGCAAAGTTGTCATTGGAGGCGATGGGCAAGTTTCACTTGGTAACACCATAATGAAAGGCAATGCACGCAAAGTTCGCACCTTATATCAAGGAAAGGTTATCGCCGGTTTTGCAGGCGGCACAGCCGATGCATTTACCCTATTTGAACGATTTGAAGCCAAGCTGGAAAAACATCAAGGTAAGCTGATGCGAGCAGCAGTTGAAATGGCAAAAGACTGGCGAACTGATAAAATGCTACGTCGTCTCGAAGCGCTACTTGTGGTTGCCGACAAACAGCACTCACTCATCATCACCGGAAATGGTGATGTTATAGAACCCGAAGACAGTTTAATGGCAATTGGTTCAGGCGGACCATTTGCGCAATCAGCAGCAAGAGCTTTGCTAGATAAAACCGATTTAAGTGCCCGAGAAATTGTTGAAACCGGACTGAAAATCGCAGGTGATATTTGCGTTTACACCAACCAAAATCACACCATTGAAGAACTCGATTGCAATTAAATTTTTGGAAAATTAACTTATGTCTCAAATGACTCCTCGCGAAATTGTACACGAACTCGATAAGCACATTATCGGCCAAAATTCCGCCAAAAAATCAGTTGCAATTGCGCTTAGAAATCGCTGGCGGCGAATGCAGGTTGAAGAAAGCCTAAAAAACGAGATAACCCCAAAAAATATTTTAATGATTGGACCAACCGGCGTTGGTAAAACAGAAATAGCGCGACGTTTAGCCAAACTGGCAAATGCGCCATTTATTAAAATAGAAGCAACTAAATTTACCGAAGTTGGTTACGTTGGAAGAGATGTCGACTCAATCATTCGCGATTTAGTTGATGCCGCTTATAAAATGCTGCGCGAGCAAGAATATGATCGTGTCAAAATACGCGCTGAAGAAGCGGCTGAAGAAAGAATCCTCGATGCACTGCTCCCGCCACCTCGAGGATTTAACGAAGAATCAAATCAATCAGATGATTCTGCAGCCCGACAGTTATTTAGAAAAAAGCTACGCGAAGGAAGTATCGATGAGCAGGAAATTGAAATTGATATGGCCGGTCCGAGTGTAGGCATCGAGATAATGGCTCCACCAGGCATGGAAGAAATGACTAGTCAGCTGCAAGATATGTTTCAAAATTCTGCGCCATCACGCAAAAAAAAGCGCAAAATTAAAATTAAAAATGCACAAAAACTATTAGTCGAAGAAGAATCCGAAAAACTGATTAATCAAGATGACTTAAAGAATCAAGCAGTTGAATCAGTTGAAAATAACGGTATAGTCTTTCTCGATGAGATAGATAAAGTTGCAAAAAGTGATCGCACATCAGGTGGTGAAGTTTCCCGTGAAGGAGTACAAAGAGACCTATTGCCATTAGTTGAAGGCTGCACCGTGTCCACCAAATATGGCATGATTAAAACTGACCATATATTATTTATTGCTTCGGGCGCATTTCATTTAGCCAAACCATCAGATTTAATCCCTGAACTTCAAGGTCGACTACCTATCCGGGTTGAATTGGAATCACTAACGGCTGATGACTTTAAACGCATATTAACCGAGCCCGATGCAGCATTAACGAAACAATACACTGCGCTGATGAAAACTGAAGAGCGAGAAATTTCTTTTACTGATGATGCCATTCAAATGATTGCAGAAGTCGCTTGGCAAGTTAATGAAACAACCGAAAATATCGGTGCTAGAAGATTATATACCGTCATGGAAAAACTATTGGAAGAAATATCTTTTACCGCTTCAGACTCGGCAGAACCGTTACTCATTGATGAAAACTATGTCAATGAACAATTGGGAGAGCTTTCTCAAGATGAAGATTTAACACGTTTCATTCTTTAATTTTAGATTTGAGATTAAAATGAGTTGTTAATTAGCCAGTTTTATAAAAATCCGATATTGTTTCAGTATCGGATTTTTATTCAGTCCTGAGTAATTTACACCAGATGCCAACTCAGCTTAGTCTTTAACCATACGACAATACGCCCTTATCCAAACTAAATCACTAATCAACCGTAATAGTCACTTTTACAATCGATAAAATCCGTCTTATAATTAATCCATAACTCATGATAGTTGTTAGCAATTCCAATGCTTAGGGTGTATGCAAACATTAATCCATTAAAAAAAACTGTACTTTTCCAATGTGAAAGCAATGTTAGCCAATACCACTAAAACTAAGCTGTTACTTTTTCTTTTACTGCTCTATTCTATTTACTTCCCCCTACTTCGTTCGCACTTAACCACTTTATTACTTATGGTACCAAACAAGGTTTATCACAGTTGGCCGTAAATGCCATTGTTAAAGATGCACAAGGCTTTATATGGGTAGGTACACAAAATGGGCTTAATCAATTCGATGGCAATCATTTTAAAATATTTCGTAACGACGCTCATGACAACGCTTCAGTTTCACATAACTACATCAGTAAATTGCTGATTGATAGCAAAGATCGACTTTGGGTTATTACTTCATCAGGACTCGACCAGTATGACTTTAAACATCAAAAATTTATTCGTCATGCAAAAGGAAAGTTTGATAAATCATTTTTTGATGATATTTTTGTTTGGTCACTAAAAGAAGGCGCAAATGATATTGCCAAATAAACATAATATGGCATAATATTTTATATGGGATACAGTTTAGATTTTCGCCAACGAATATTGGCCTATAAAGAAAAGCACGGGCTCACTTTTGAACAAACCAGTGAACATTTTAGTATTGGTATTCGTACCTTATTTCGCTGGGTTAACAAAATAGAACCTTGTACTACTCGCAAGAAACCAGCCACCAAAGTTGATACGGAAATACTACTTAATGATCTTGAGTTATTTCCCGATGATTACCAGTGGGAGCGAGCATTACGTCTAGGTGTTACTCAGCCTGCGATTCACTATGCTTTGAAAAGACTGAAAATTAGCTTTAAAAAAAACACTGTTTCATCCTAAAGCCGATGAAGAGAAAAGAAAGTCATTTCTAGCTCGAATAACCCAGTATGAAAAAGATGAACGTACCATCGTATATTTAGATGAAAGTGGTTTCGCTCAATCAATGCCTCGCACTCATGGCTACGCCCCTAAAGGCAAACGTTGTTATGGTCAACATGATTGGCATTCCAAAGGTAGACTGAATGCGATTGGGGCAATCATTGGTACAAGCTTTTTGACTTTAAGCTTATTTGATTGCACGGTTAATTCAGATGTGTTTTTTGCTTGGCTGACTCAAGATCTTCTACCTAAAGTCCCCCAGAAATCAGTTATTGTGATGGATAATGCCACTTTCCATAAAAGAATGACATGCTTAAAGCCATTAAAGAGAAAGGTTGTGAAATTGAGTTTCTTCCGCCCTATAGTCCTGATTTAAATCCTATTGAAAAGAAGTGGGCTCAAGCTAAATCTATTCGAAGGAAATACCGTTGCTCTATCGAGGAGCTATTTGTTGAGCACCTTAATTATGCCAATTTATTTTGATCTGGCTATAGCTCTTGGATTGGTCGCCAAGGCGGCATGCAAATAGTCAACCTGTCGGAATACTGTAGTTATCGCGCTGCGGTTCATGAACTCGGCCATGCGCTGGGATTTTTCCATGAGCAGCAACGTCAAGATAGAGACAGCTATTTGTCGATTTATTTAAACAATGTTACGCCTGGCATGGAGTATAATTTTTATCAAACACCAATAAATGAAGGTCAGGATCATGGGGCTTATGACTATTATTCAATTATGCATTACGGCGTAACTGCATTTAGTAAAAATGGTGAAGCTACAATGTGGCCTAAAGATCCAAACGTTAATCCTTATGTGCTTGCTAGTGGGTATTCCCTTTCTCAGGGTGATATTCGCGCTACAGCAGCAATTTACGGTTCAGGTACTACGACTCCACCAGCAAGAAATGGTAAAACTTATTCAGGTTACCTGTCAGGTAATGGTGACAGCCACATTCAACCTGATGGTAATTTCTTTAATTTTAATGGCGGCCAGATTAAAGCCAGTTTAAACGGTCCATCAAATACAGATTTTGATTTAAAATTATTGAAATGGGACAGTGCTCAAAATAACTGGGTTATCGCAGCTTCGTCAACTTCATATGGTTCTAACGAAAGTATTTCGGTAAATGTAACTGGCGGTTATTATTATTTTGAAGTGAGTTCGTATCGTGGCGCAGGTAACTACACGTTAAACATTATTAAATAAATCAAAAGAACTTATAGAGTCAAATCAAGCGAATGTGAACAAAAGCCACATTCGCTTTTTTTACTTTCGGTTTAACTAAAAATAGCCTTAAACATAAAGAAGAAGGTCATCGATAAAATTGCCCCAGCAGGCAGAGTAACCACCCACGAGACCACAATACTTTTCAAAACAGCCATGTTTAATGCCGCAATTCCTCTTGCCATTCCAACACCTAGTACAGCACCCACTAGCGTGTGAGTTGTAGAAATTGGTAGTCCAGTTCCAGAAGCAATGACAACTGTTGAAGCAGCAGCCAGTTCAGCCGCAAATCCACGACTAGGCGTTAACTCAGTTATTTTTTTACCGATGGTTGCCATCACTCGACGCCCATAAATTGCCAGTCCACTCACAATACCGATACCACCAACCAATAAAATCCAAATCGGTAAAGCGGATTTAGAACTGATAACACCATTACTTTCGACCACGCTAACAACTGCGGCCAATGGACCAATAGCATTAGCAACATCATTAGAGCCATGTGCAAATGCCATCCCACAAGCGGTCACAATCATTAATACAGCAAACACTTTTTCAACATTGGCATAATGGAAATCTTTATCATCAGATTCTGGCATTTTTTGGCGATTAATAAAGTATTTTCCAACCAACATGACAACGACGCCAAAGCCAATCGCAATAATTAAACTAATCTCAGTTTCAAACTTTATACCTACATGCTTTAAACCTTTAAATAAAGTCACTAAAGCGATCATAAAACCCGCCAAAAACATATACACAGGAACATATTTTTTAGCGTTTTTCAAAGGGTCATCGGTATTTAAAATAAAACGTTGTACACTGGTGAATAACATAAAAGCTAGTGTCCCAGACAAGAGCGGAGAAACGACCCAACTAGCAACAATTGAACCAACCTTCCCCCACTTAACGATTTCCATACCGATACCCACAGCAGCAAAACCAACAATTGCTCCGACAATTGAGTGAGTTGTTGATACGGGCCAGCCAAAATAAGTTGCAACAACCAACCAGATACCTGCCGCCAATAGTGAGGCCATCATACCAAAGACTAAATATTCAGGTGTTCCAGTTAATGCCGAAGCATCGATAATCCCCTTGCGTATTGTCGAGGTTACTTCGCCACCAGCTAAAAATGCGCCAGCAAATTCGAAAATCATTGCAATAATAATCGCTTGCTTAATGGTTAGCGCCTTTGAGCCAACCGATGTTCCCATCGCATTAGCAACATCATTAGCGCCGATCCCAAATGCCATTAACAGGCCAAAAATTCCCGCCAAGGAAATCAAAATCATGTTGTATTCAGTGAATAAATTAAATTCCATTAGATTTCTCTCTTTTTAATGGATAATGGTAAAACTTAAAACTAACGAGCGAGCAACAGCTCTAGGCGACCACCAACTTGTTGTGCTCGATCGGCAATATCACCAATCCAGTCAATAACTTGATATAAAAAGATTACATTTACGGCGGGGAGATTTTCTTCCAGGGCAAATAACTTGCGGCGAATGTCAATTTGCAACAAATCAACATCATTTTCAATTTCATCCAGTTGCAAGACCATTTCTTCAGCAATTTTAACTTCTCGTCCTTTAAAACCGGTTTCCAGCAGTTCATCAAGCTGCTGAATGGCTTTACTGGCTTGCAATGATGCATCAATACTTCGACTTAAATAATCTTTCATCTCCTGGCGAATAGCATCAGGAATGGCCATCTTACGGCCGGTAATTAGTCCGGCAATATCCTTGGCTTTATTAGCAATCTTATCTTGTGACGATAGCAATGCGAGTAAATCAGTTCGACTGACGGGCATAAAAAGCCCTTTAGGTAAATGTAAGCGCAATTCCTTTTTCAGTTCATCGGCTTCATTTTCAAGGGTTCGAATCAACTGCTGCAATGTATCTACCTGTTCCCAGTCTTGCGCAAATACCGCTTCAAAAAAATCGGGCAATTTTCCAACGCATTCCTGCACTTTTAGCATATGAGTCTGCATGGGTTTCATTGGCGAACTGGCAAACAGATCTATAATCGGATTCATAGTTTATCTCTCTAATTTGGTCAAGGATGAAGTTGTTCTCACCTCAAGTTTGAAAGCAACGGGATTTTGTCATATTTCCGTCACATTTAAAATATTAACCGCCGTTAATCCTCAGTAAATAGACTGAAGATAGTCAAAGTTGGGTAATTTTTAAAATATCAATGCCTGCTAATCAGTCACCTTATAACTAAGCTGACTGATTGGTGCCACAATATGGGAGACTATTTGAGTATTTATTGGCAATAAAATGGGGTGAACGTGTGCTAACTGTCACCCATTAACATTATTTGAAAGAGAATAAAGGATAGACTATCGCTTATGGTGCAAGCCGCTTAATGTCCCAGCCAAACTCTGAAGGCGTATATTCAAAGCGATCATGCAATCTCGAGCTACCACCTTGCCAGAATTCAAATGCAATGGGCTTAATTCGATATCCTCCCCAAAAATCAGGTAAGGGAATTTCACCTTCTGCAAATTTTTGCTTCATTTTATCAAACGCTGCCATTAAAAACTGGCGAGAACTGATTGGCTGACTTTGATTAGATGCCCAGGCAGCCAACTGGCTATTTTTTGGTCGACTTAAAAAGTAACTGAGGGTTTCGCTGTGTGAAATCCGGCTAGCTACGCCTTTTATTTTTACCTGCCGTTCAAGTGGCAACCATGCAAAGTTAGCACTTACTTTATTATTAACAGCAATATCTTGAGCTTTGTTGCTATTCAAGTTAGTAAAAAAGACCAGACCATCCTGATCAAGTTTCTTTAATAATACGACTCGTTGGCTAGGCTGCCCTTCACTATCAACGGTTGCCAGAGTCATTGCAGTCGGGTCAATCTGTTCCATTTCCCCTGCTTCATCAAGCCAACGCTTTAACTGCTCAATCGGATCATCGTTGAGCGTTTTACGCCGCAAATCTCCCTTTAAATATTCTCGTCTTTCTGCATCTAATTTCATTTTTTCTTTATCCAAAACCAAAGAAGGGCATCTTTGATGCCCTGCTTATTAATTATTTTAATTAGTTTAATTTACTGCTGTGCAGCAGGTCCTCCAATAGTTCCAGTTTTTTCATCAGATTTTTCGACTTTTCCTGGTTTGGATTGACTACTGTTATCATCTTCGTTATTCCAGCCTTCAGGCGGTCTGGGCTCTTTACCATTCATAATGTCATCTATCTGCTTAGAATCGATGGTTTCATACTTCATCAGTGCATTTGCCATCATTTCAAGTTTGTCCCGGTTTTCTTTTAACAGACGTTCGGCACGCTGATAGTTTTTATGAATTAAGTCCTTTATCTCTTGGTCAATTAACTTGGCGGTATCATCTGATACATGCTTGGTTTGAGTCACCGATCGGCCTAAGAATACCTCACCTTCATCTTCGGCATATGTCAAAGGTCCAAGTTTTTCCGAAAAACCCCATTGAGTTATCATGTTACGCGCAATATCAGTAGCGCGCTGAATATCGTTAGATGCCCCCGTTGTGACTTTATCAGGACCATTTAACATTTCTTCCGCAATACGGCCACCGTAAAGAGACGACAGATTGCTTTCCAAATATTCTTTACTATGGCTCAGTCGGTCTTTTTCGGGTAAATACATAGTTACCCCAAGAGCACGGCCACGCGGAATAATAGAAACCTTGTAGACCGGATCATGACTGGGAACAAGTCGACCTACAATTGCATGGCCCGCTTCATGCCATGCCGTATTGAGCTTTTCTTCTTCGTCCATCACCATTGAACGGCGTTCGGTTCCCATTAATATTTTATCTTTCGCTTTTTCGAAAAATTCTTGATTAACCGTTCGACAATTTGCTTTTGCTGCAAATAAAGCCGCTTCGTTCACCAAGTTGGCTAAATCCGCACCAGAAAAGCCAGGTGTACCACGTGCAATCGCATTTGGATCAACATCATCAGCCAAAGGAACTTTGCGCATATGGACTTTTAAAATTTGTTCACGGCCTTTGATATCAGGCAGGCCAACAGTAACCTGACGGTCAAATCGACCTGGTCTTAAAAGTGCTGGATCCAGCACATCGGGTCGGTTAGTTGCAGCAATTACAATGACACCTTCCCCCCCATCAAAACCATCCATTTCAACCAGTAACTGGTTTAAGGTCTGTTCACGTTCATCGTGTCCACCACCAAGCCCCGCGCCACGGTGACGGCCTACTGCGTCAATCTCGTCAATAAAGATGATACATGGCGCTTGTTTTTTCGCTTCAGCAAACATATCACGTACACGTGACGCCCCAACACCAACAAACATTTCAACAAAATCAGAACCTGAGATAGTAAAAAATGGTACTTTTGCTTCGCCAGAAATCGCTTTCGCCAGTAGTGTTTTACCTGTTCCAGGCGGTCCAACCATTAATACACCACGGGGAATCTTACCACCTAGTTTCTGAAATTTACTGGGCTCTCGTAAAAAGTCGACTAGTTCAGAAACTTCTTCTTTAGCTTCTTCACACCCAGCCACATCAGCAAAAGTAGTTTTAATTTGATCTTCGCTCAATAGTTTAGCTTTGCTTTTACCAAAGCTCATCGCGCCGCCTTTGCCACCACCTTGCATTTGGCGCATGAAAAATATCCACACCCCAATTAATAACAACATCGGGAACCACGAAATAAAAATAGTGAATAAGGTACTGTCACCATCTGGTTCTTCACCGGTATAGATTATTTTTTTCTCAAGCGCTTTTTTTGCAAGTAATTCGTGAGAACCGGCAGGAATTTTTGACGTGACACTTTCACCAGTTGAAGTTTTCGCTTTAATGTTATAACCCGATACCGTAACAGATATGATACGCCCTCTATCGATATCATTAATTAATTGAGAAAACTCAACCTCACCCGATTGCATTTGGGCAGCTTCAAAGTTTTTAAACACTGAAACTAATACAATCCCAATTACCAACCACAGTAAGATATTTTTAGTCATATCATTCAAAGGAATATCCTCTAATTTTAATATTACGCGTTAAAACGGGTTACTACACTTTTATTTGTTTCACTACAAATTTGCTATACGAACCATTTGCATTACGTCATTTTTACTGCCGAATCGTCGTATTACTCGTTTGTATCACTTAATCCCAATTATCGGCTGATTTAACTGACATTGAAATCTTTTAGCCTATACTCAATTGTATCGCGATATTTCGCGAAATGTTTAATATTTATCCGAGATAATCTTGACCGAACAGATAAACTTCCCGAGATCTTGGGCGTGATGCTTTTGGTTTACGCACCTTAACAACCCTAAATTGGCTGACTACTGCCTGTTTATATTGATCAAATCCTTCTCCCTGAAAGACTTTAACAACAAAATTGCCACCTTTTTGCAGAATTTGAGAAACCAGATCTAATGCCAGCTCAACTAAATACATAGAGGCAGGCTGATCAATCGCACCTACGCCACTTATATTGGGGGCCATATCTGAAATAACAAGGTCTGCTTTTTGATTATTCATTGCAGCCAATATTTTATCCAACACTTCTTCTTCCCTAAAGTCACCTTGAATAAACTCAACGCCATGCAAGTAGTCCATTGGCAAAATATCAGTGGCAATTATTTTACCCTGACTACCGACTTTTTTCGCGGCATATTCCGACCAGCCGCCTGGTGCAGCACCTAAATCAACTAGTGTCATTCCCGGCTTAAGAAGCTTGTCTTTTTCGTCCAGTTCCTGCAATTTATATACAGCCCGTGAACGAACCCCCTCATCTTGAGCGCGTTTCACATAAACATCGTCAAAATGCTCTTTTAGCCAGCCTTTACTGCTTTTACTTTTTGCCATTATTGATAATTAAACCTGCAATATGATGACATCGTCTAAATTTTATCCATTAAAATGAATAAATTCCCGTCAATTCACCCTAAGACTCACTCTTATGTACGAACAGACTGGAATATTGTCTCAAATTTTTCATTAAAGTGTTAAACTTAGCGCAATCTATTTGCAAGAATTTAACTATGACAGACTTAAGTAATAAACAAATCAGACATCTTAGAGCGTTAGCTCATGCAATGAAACCAGTTGTTATTATTGGCGATAAGGGCGTTTCGCAGGGGGTTATAGATGAAATAAATAACTCTTTAGAAATTCACGAGCTGATAAAAGTCAAAATCCGGGCTGAAGAGCGCGAAGATCGACAAGAAATGATAGATTTAATCGTCAAAAAAACTGGCGCAAGCTATATCCAGCGCGTTGGCCATATTGTTACCCTGTTCAAGCGGAATAAAGAAGCTAAAATAGCCTTGCCTAAATAACCTGCGATCATTCGAGAATTGAATTTTTCCCTTGAATCATTCCAAAGCATAACAACCAAACAAAGAACCAATAAGACTTAAACGGACTTATTGGTTCAACGGTTAATTGATTTACAGGTGTTTTTGCAGAAATTTCAGGTAAGCATTAGATGCAGTGATACGATTAGATTTTTTACGAAATCCGTGTCCTTCATCATCAAACAGCACATACTCAACAGGCACATTGTTTTTACGAATAGCCGCAACCATTTCATCACTTTCAATTTGTAAAACCCGCGGGTCATTTGCTCCTTGTACAATTAAAACCGGGTTAGTGATGTTTTCAGCATGAAAAAGTGGCGATATTGCTCTTAATCTATCCTGATCAGTTGCTGGATCTCCCATTTCATTATAAAAATATTTCTTAAAGCTCTCCCACCACGGCGGAATACTCTCTAGTGTTCTCACCCAGTTAGTCACACCGAAAATATTAATGCCAACTTTAAATTCTTGAGTAAACGCCATTGCAGCCATAGTCATATAGCCGCCATAACTCCCGCCCATCACACCAATTCGGTCCTGATCAATCCAGTTGAGGGTTTGCAAGTATTTTTTTCCGTAGACAATATCTTGCAAATCATCCTGACCATGCTTTTTGTCATCCAGATGATAAAACGTTTTACCGTATCCCGAAGATCCGCGATTGTTGACGGCAAAAATCGCATAACCTTGATTAACCAAATGCTGAATTGCTGCCCGATACCCTTTACGCGACTGGCCTCCAGGTCCACCATGCACCCAAATTAATGCGGGTACCTTTTGGCTGGCTGAAGCAGTTTTGGGGCGATATAGAAGTCCAGGTACGGTTAAACCATCAAAACTTTTAAAACGTTTAACTTCGCTCATAACAAGATGCGCTTCATCAATACTGCTAGGTAAGGAGCGAGTCAAGCGCTTCGCTTTGTTTTCACCAATAACATAACTAAACAGGTTTGAAGGAGACGTATCTGAATTTATATAAAAGGCCATCTTTTTACTGTTAGCCGAAAAATTTACGCCGCGTAAGTCACCTGCGGGTAATTCAGGCATAGCAATCTGTTTACCACTGGCAACTTCAGCCATATCTAACTGGGTTTGTGCATCCTGGTTAACACCCACTACTCGATATTTACCATCATCTGAAAATTGAACAAATGACACATCCCAATTCGCTTGATAAAAAAGTGACTGCTTATCGGTTGCCAATTCATATTGCCACGCTTGAGCATATTCACCATGTTCATTTGTCGAATAAATCAAATAGCGACTATCGGGAGTGAATGTAAAACTGGCGTAACTGATATCGCCATCATGAGGAGTTAACAACTTTGCTGGCTGATTTTCAGCCTGCAAGTCCACCAAATATAAATTTGAGTTAGCATTGGTAATAGTTTCAGTCAAACTCAACCAGCGACCATCAGGGCTTACCACGCCAATATTAAAGTTATTATCATTTTGATAAAGCAACTCTCGTTGATAGCCTTCTACCGAATACCGATATAAATCGGTAATTTTAGGATTGCGCTCGTTAGTCGTTACATAAAACGCCTTTTTATCTTTATGCCAACCTGCAAATGCTGCGCGCAAATTTTTACCTGGCGTGATATCTGTTGTTTTGCCATCAAGCTCGCGTACATAAATGTGCGTTAGTTCATTACCACCATTATCTGCAACATACAAAATGCGATCATCTTGCGGAAACCAGCTAACCCCAAAGGTTGCATCAGAAGTCGAGTGGGTAAGTTGTGTTGACTCACCGCCGTTCATTGGATAACGATAAACATTAAAGACACCACTGACATCACTACTCACTAAAATCGCAGAGCCATCATGGTTAATCGAGGAACCAGATAAGGAGACAGTTTTAAAAAACTCTTCAGCCGAATATTGCTGATGCGATGTCGCTATTTTTTTCAAATTGTCCTGTTTGCTGACCGATTGTGCCGATGTTTCTGATGTCTGTTGAGTAACCGCCTCTTTTTCGTTGTTACAGGCACTTACCCCCCCAAGCAATAATAGAGCACATAATCTTACTTTTATTTTATCGTTAGTATTATTCATACATTCTCTCGCGTTAACCCTTATCACATTGACTATTGTTCAATTTAACCTTAACCAACAGTCGACATTATTGTCTATTGCAAGATTCCAATCGACACGATGTTTTTTTTAGTTGATTAAGCCATCTCCATGTTGTTCAAGTCTGCCTTTATCACGTTTAAATTGAATTCAAACTATTCGTTATCATTCAACTGCCAGCAAGTTCTATTCTGGCAAAACTCGGTAAATATTTCCCTCATCGGTCGCCAGATAAATATAACCATCATTTAATTGAGTAACATTTCGTACGCGAATTAAATCAGACAGTATGGTCTTTTGCGCAACAACCTTGTTACCTTTTAATTGACACAAAATGACTTTACCAAATTTTAACGAGCCTACAATTAAGTGCCCTTTCCATTTTGGATAATAATCACCAACGACAAATGTCATGCCTGATGGCGCAATTGAAGGATCCCAATACCAAACAGGCTGTTCCATTCCTTTTTTTTCTGTTAACTCAGTAAATTGACTACCATCATAATTTACACCATAACTGACAATAGGCCAGCCATAGTTTTTCCCACCTTCAATTATATTGATTTCATCACCACCTTTAGGACCATGTTCGTGCACCCAAACTTGACTGGTTTGAGGGTGCAATGCCATTCCTTGTGGGTTACGATGCCCGTATGAATAAATAGCGGGCTTGGCATCTGGTATTTTCACAAAAGGATTGTCTGTAGGAATTTTTCCATCATCATGTATACGATAAATCTTACCGGCATCTAATTGAATACTTTGTGGATTTGTCTTTCTATCTCCACGATCACCAATCGAAAAATATAAGTAGCCATCACTGTCAAATACCATTCGACTGCCAAAATGTTGTCTTTTACTGGTATAAGGTTGGGCAACATAAATTTGCTGAACATCGATGAGTTGTTTTTTATCTTTGAGCTTTGCTCGCATAATGGCAGTATTACTCAACGTTCTTTTCTCATCGGGATGCGAATACGAAAAATAAATCCAACCGTTATCTTTAAAATTTGGATGAAGCTGAATATCAAGCAAACCACCCTGACCAAAATCATGCACAGGAGGTAACCCTGAAATTTGGTGTTTAAGCAACTTATCGCTGGTAATATAAAATAATTTTCCTGGACGACTAGTCGCAATAAAATCGCCATTAGGTAACTGAGTCAATCCCCAAGGTATTTCAATATCTTTAGCAATCAGCATTAGCTTATAGCCATTACGCTCTATCGTCTCACCGATAGATAATGTACGACCTTCAAAAGCGATACCCCCATTAATAGCAATGATAAGCAGCGTCATTATTTTAAAAAATTTCATCAGCAAACACCCAAATGGTTAAGTACTAAAAATTATATTGTCAGGCTATCATACATTGTTACAATCGCAGTTAAATTTCACGACTTGCTACAGTTCTACACTACTGTTCTATACTACTGTTCTACACTACTGTTCTATACTAGCGTTCTATACTTGGCTTTCAAAAACTTACACTTCGCTTTTTTGAATACACTAAACATTGAAAACCACTTTAATTAGCATTCAACAAAAGCAGTCATTTTGTTTAACTTTAACATACCCAAAATCAAAAATAATAGCGCAAAGGCATGGTTAGCTTAAATTATTCAATTTATCTATAATTTTAAATAGTTACCTTCATTTCACTTAAAAAACTAACTAGTTACTCAAACCTCCAACTTTAATCGAGTCTTACAAAAAATTTTTTTTGGTCATAAAAATGGTGATAAAAGCGATGGTATCCATCGTTTATTGTGATAGCATTCTACTCAACAACGATAATAACAATTAATACTTAATATCCAGTTTAATTGTTTTAGATTAATTGGTCAGGAATATAAAGTAGAACATCATGCGTTTATGTCATATTGAAATTTTTAATGCAGTTTATACCACAGGCTCAGTCAGCAGTGCAGCAAAAATGCTAAACATAACTCAACCAACGGCCAGCAAAATACTTAAACATGCCGAATCACAATTAGGCTTTCTACTTTTTGAGCGTATTAAGGGCCGTCTTGTGCCAACAGAAGAAGCCAAAGTACTCTTTAGCGAAACTAGAAATATTTATAAACAGATTTCCTCTTTAAAAAGAACTTCGCGCAATTTAAGTCGCCCTGAAATGGGATGTATTAAAATTGCGACGGTTCCGGCAATTGGCATAGAATTATTGCCTAAGGCTATTATTGAATTTAAAAAAAATTCACCAAGACGTTCAATTTGAAGTCCAAGTTTTGCAATATGATAATGTGATCGATGCATTAGTCGAACATAATAAAGACATCGGTATTGTAATGAGCCCATTCGATTCAGCTTATATGACCAAAATTCCATTAGCCAAAAGTGAATTTGTATGTGCCTATGCCAAAGGCGAATTTAGCGATACTATCGAGCGCTTGCATCTTTCACAACTCAATGAATTACCCTACATTAGTATCGAAGACAGCGGACCACTCAGTCATATTCTTTCCAGTTACACTGGCGATGAAAGTATTGGGATTGATGTCTCTTTAGTTGCGCAAACTTATTTTGTTGCCAGAAACTTGGTAGCATTTGGTGGTGGAATATCTGTTGTTGATGAATACACTGCCCGCTCAGAGGGCGCAGGTCCAATTAAATTTAAGGGATTTCAACCAGCACTATATTTTGATTTATGCGCTATTCATATTGAAAACAGACGCCCCGCCAAAATCTGTCTGGATTTTCTTGATTTTTTTAAGCAAAACTTTTTGGAAAACCACACACCACTTTAATGATACTCCCCATCTCTTCTTTGCATCCAGCAAGACTAAGTTGGCGATTGCTCGCTTACTGCCCTGAGTGTCTTCATTTCAGGGCAAACGCCGTACTTTCCCAACTAAAAAGTGTTCAAAATAGCAGCATCTGAAGAACTTTTTGATCAATATTGAACTAATTATTGACTTAGCTGAATTCTGTTTAGTATAGTTCGCCGCAGCGCATAGCTAAAGATTTGCCCAGGTGGTGGAATTGGTAGACACGCCAGCTTCAGGTGCTGGTGGCCTTCGGGCCGTGGAGGTTCAAGTCCTCTCCTGGGCACCATTTGATAACAAGAACACTTATCTGAAAATATCCACTTGTTGCAATAAGTTTTATCCTATTTCGCATACCCCTATATTCGTTTCTTTTTTTCATCTCTATCAATGAATCATAGTTCCCATCCTTGTGAACGTGAGTTAAACCTTTCGGATAAAGAGCTTTCTTTGTCAATTTTTTCGAAAGAATCTAAATCCTTGTCGTATGTTTTTTCTTTTTCTGTATCGCGTCCTAGTTGCTCATCGATTTGATCAAAAGCATCTTGTTGTTGTGAGTATTTTTCTCTATCTCTTTGTTCTTTTATTTCAAAATGCTCAGCATCCACATCGCTAGTATCATAACCAGGCCGTAGTTGAGGGTGAGGGTTATCCTCTTTAATCATATCGGGGACTTCTACCTCAACGACCTCATTACTTTTATCCTGACTTACTTCCTGTATGCTGTCCTGTGCCGTTTCACTAAATTCCTGTGAAACTTCATTTTTGGATTTGCCCATGCCTGTGGGCATGAAATCATCATTTTCAGATGCCATATATCGTCCTTACCCATTTGGGCAGTTGGTTTAATTTTCTTGCAAATTTTGCAGTGTTTCGGGCATAGTGATGCTATGAATTATCATCAAAAATACCGGAAAAAATGGTCTCATGTTGAATTTGAAACCCGCGCCTTACCAGAAATTAATGGCGTAACACCACTCATTTCGATGCCGCTTTGGTACTGGAAAAATTTGGACAACCATGTCAAGTCCTCCGCTGCGACAGTCACCAGCATCACAGAGTTTTGTCTTGAACATGCGCAAATGAAGCGCAAAGAAGAAAACTGCGGTTTTAGTGAAATTTTCTATGAAGGTTTCCTCTATTATATTTACAATGGCTATTGCAGACGCCTGCAAGACGAAAAAGGAATTGCTAATAGATTTTGGTGATCTCGTTTTCAACTTCATAACACTCACCATGTTCTATAGCCTTGCACATAGGCAATTTCGCCGTTGACATGATTAGGCCAATGAGCGAATTTTTCCGGTACTTGCATCCGAATAAATTTTCGAGTTTTACTCCCCCAGAAATATTTTCGTTTTATTTTTATGCTGTCTAACGGCGGGAAGAGAGGATCTGGTGCATACCGTCCTGCCATAGCAGGATTTTGCCAATAGTTCGGCAGCTTTTGTGCAAGAATGGGTGGTAACCCTGCGCCAGGTGATAAAATTATCACTTCATTTTTAAGACGCATGATTTCTGCGGGGTCAATCAAATATCGTCCGGTATATCGCCCTTGATGACTTTGGGTATGTTGGTGGTGATAACTTTCCGAAGCTTCCAATACATCCTCGCCACGCAGCATGGCATCGCGCCATGCTTTTTCAGCCATAAATTCCCTGTCGGCCTGCGCCATCGGATCATCCACAAGAATCGAAGTTTTACCAATGGCATCAGCAATAGATGTTGCGGAATTAATATTCCGAATGCCTCCGCCAAGGTAGATTTGTTGACCGCAGCTATCGAGAATTTCTTCCGCACCAGCCTTGCCAAACAAATGGATGAGTTGGCTAGGGCTTTGATAAATTAAAATAGTGTGGAAGTACTTTCGGCATTCACTCACCGCTTGTTTGATGAACTCGGCACGTCCGAGTGTCGCAGCTTCCTCAAGATAAAAAGTCGAACGTGCGCCTCTAACATTGCGCATACAATGCAGCATGGCAATGCCAACCACCATACGGGAAAGGCTTGCCATGATTTTACCGCTACCACCGCGCAACACGTAATAAATCCCGACTTTTTTATCTGGGTCAGACAGGTATTCCAAATAGTCTTCATCTCCGTTGATTATTCGGTACGTAAGCACCTATCGAATGCGAATAAATTCTGGCGTGCTAACGCCATTATCAATAAAGTAATCTCTCCATACGCCGCGCAATTCTTCCTCGCTATAACAATACTCAAGCCCTTGCTGACCATAGCCACCGCGCATCAACATTAAGAAACTGACATTCACCCCTGATAGCGTTTCAGGTTTTAAGCGCTCTTGATAAATGCGGCGCTGTTTAATTTTGTTGAAAGTCGGCATATCATCTTTAACACGACAAAATTTAAGGCTTTCGCTATTTTGAATCGCATCGGATATAACAACGAGGGAGTCACCTTGTTCCGGCTTAGTTAAACGCGAAACCGAACGAATAAATTCAAGTATCGGAGACTGGCTTGTTTGGCGGCGAGATTCATCCGGTAAGAAAGCCAATAAAGCGTCAAGCTGTGGCTTAAAAACATTCTTAAAGAGCCGCTGCTTTTGTTTTCTTAAATAACCTTCACTCGCATCCGGCGCTCCAATGTCTGAAAGTTCATTTGCATTTCTGGCTTGACCACAAATATGAAATCTCGGTGCAGGAACACTTGAAATCTGATCGCCTTCCGTTGTGAAGACAGATAACCGCTCATTAAATCCCAATTGCTGATAAAGATTTTCGAAATAAGTGTGCAATGCTCTGGCCTGCGTTTCATTCCAACGCGGCTCACTGGCATCGACCAACACAATTGTTTGTGGCGCATAAACATGACTAAAGCAACCATATGAGTCTGCGGTTATCTTGCCCATAGATTCCCACAATAAATATCCGGTGCCTGCGACACAAAAAACAAGCGCGCATCCCATAGTTGCTATTTTAGGCAATTGCTTTTTCATTCGTCTTTTCATTGGAGTTCTCCTGTTTTTCGACGTTAAAAACATCTTCTAAAGCTGATAAACAATTTGCTTTTTGAGCGTTGAAGTCTTGTAAAATTGGTTCAGTATCTGGAATATTATGAAAGTCAGGCAATTTGATTTGATCAATTTCAGGAAAACGACAAAAAGCATCGAGGTCAAAACTGTTATCCATTTTTCCTCCCGTCTCTTGATAAGACTCTATGATGCGCGTTGCATCAGTCTTCAATTTAGCCTTGGCATCAGAAGCAACTTTATTCAGATCACGATAAGCTGCACGGCAAGCTTCTACTGTTTCATTGTATTGAAGGATGACCTTGTTTGATCGCTTCTGGGTGCTTCTGTAAACATCCGCTGCATCGTCAAAAACATCTTCTATTTTTTTAAAAATTTCTTCCTGAAAATCAAGCAACGCATCTTCTGCATCTTCAATATTTTTTGCATAAATGCCGTAATTCAAATGGGGGTCTGAAAAAGATCTCATGCCTTTATGAAAAGCAATCGCGCTCATACAGGCCGAAGCGATCATAAGTAATAATGCTTCGGGCGAATGTCATTGAGAGTTTGGTTAAAGAATCTCTCAAAATTAAAGAACTTCCGTTCATATCAGGATTTCATGGTAAAGAATTAATTTCCAGTTTTATGGCTTTTTATCTGAGAAATCTCTATCTGTTTAAGAATTCTCGGCACATCTTTGATGAGGAAAAAAGCATTCAAGATGAAATTAAAGAGTTTGATTGGACCGAAAACGGTATCCCTATTCAGAATTGTGAATTTGTTAAATCTAATGATTGCAAGGCCGTACAAATATCCGATGTTGTTGCAGGCTTTTTAGGGAAGTATTTTACCTATTTAAAAAATGTAAGTGATGAACAATTGACAATCGATAAGTCGGAATTAACGAATATTCAAAAAAATACACTTGACTCCTTAAAGGAACTCATCGATATCTCCGATGATTTATGTAGAGGATTTTTTAACACGGTTAGTAGTGAAGGTGAACAGCGAAGAAACAACTATTTTTTACATGGAGTGGAAGCCTAAAGCTAAATATCTAAATTTGCTGATTAATTATCCCATGAGATTTAAGACCGTTTAGTGGTCTAAATTTTAAACTCACATCTCTAAATAAGACATGGCTCACATGATAAAAAACTGGAATAGTAACATTGCGAGTATTTTAATCGTTCCACCCGCGATAAAGGAATATTTTATGAGCAATGGTTACAGGTTAAGGATGCGCGATGAGTTAGAGCGCCGATATAACGCACTTCGGGAGCAATCCATCCGTATGGCAAATCAAACCTTGAGATTGCCGAATGTCAGATTGTCTTTAGTCAACAATTCATCCTATGCAGCTTTCCAGCGTTGGCAACATCATCCAAATAGGAAAGTTAATTGGGATTGGCCTATATCATGGCATAGCTGGAAACTCAATTACCCCAAGCGATTTGAGTGTGCAACGTGGAAAGGTGATGAATTAATCGGTTTTGCGATGGGAAGACCGACATATAGAGCAACAGGGTTGCGACTGGACTATATCGAAAAATCACCTGTTGCCAGCGAACCGCACTTGGATTTAACCTATCTTGCCTTATATGCCTATGCTACGCTATTAGGGGCTACACACATTAAAATCATGCACCCCATCAATAGTGATATTCGAGATTATTACGAGCAAAAAGGTTTTAAGTATGACCCTAAAAGTGATAGCTGCATTCGGAGGATTATTTAATGACCGACAAGATTAAAGATTTTGATGCGGCTTTTGATGAAAAACTTAAAAAGCTTTCAAAAGAAGAGAGAGCAGAGGCAATGCTGAAAAAGCTTGCTCAAGAAATGGAACAGAATAAGACAGAAGAGCCAGAAGGCTTGGCATCAGGCGCGACTGATAAAGACGGAAATATGATTATTGATTTGGAAGAGGATTTTGACGATGAACAATAGACCACTTACAGATAAAGAAAAGCAGTTTACTGTTTTACCAAATGAAACGCCTCCAGAGCGAGCATTAGGGGTTGCCAATCAAGCGGCATCCAGAGCGCTGGCTGATATTAAAAAGACTAGAAAGAAAAAATAACACGCTGATAGTTATTCTTCTGTGGGGAAAGGTTTTTCCCCTGCTACAAATATTTCAAAAGCCCAATATTTTCCGATACCCCATTCTAACGGAGAAATCCCCGTAACGCCCTTTTCTTGAAGGCTGTTTTTTCAAAAGCATTTTTATTTGTTATTACCCCCGGAGGCTGCGCCTCATTTTAACGCATAACCTATACCTCACCCATAAAAACTGACCGTCCCGTGTTGTTACTTTTGTTCCTGCCCGCGCCATGACGGTAAGTTTTTACAGGCTCATTTCAGAACATGCCCATCGCTCGTGCCTCGCTCATCAATCGGGTTTTCAACCCTCCGGGGGATGTCAATTTTAAGAGCGAGGAGCGAAAAAATGAGTGAAGAAATTAGAATTTATGTGACCTGTTTAGCGGCGTATAACAACGGATATTTACACGGTGTTTGGATTGATGCGTGTGGCGCATTAGAAGACATTCAAGAACAGGTTCAACAGATGTTAAAAGATAGTCCGGTAGAGGATGCCGAGGAGTACGCAATCCATGATTACGAAGGATTTGGAGCCTATCGGTTAGAAGAATATGAGGGATTAGAAACGGCGCATGAAGTGGCGTGTTTTATTGAAGAGCATGAGGATATCGGCGCGGAACTTCTTAATCATACTGGCGGTGATTTTGATGAAGCAAGGCGATTAATTGAAGAATGTTATCACGGTTGTTATTCATCACTGGCAGATTATGCGCAGGAATTTACTGAAAGCTCTATGAGTGTTCCAAAGTCGTTAGAGTTTTATATCGACTATAAAAAAATGGGACGGGATTGGGATATGAGTGGCGATATTTTTACCATCGAAACGGGTCATGATGAGGTTCATGTTTTTAGTAATTATTAAAACAAAAACAAGATAAGCCGCCGAGATTTTCCGGTGGCTTTCTTTTATGGCTGCAAAAAATTTGCTGCCGAAGTAAGGCGTTTCGGCGGCGATAAGCGAAACGCCCCAGACAGTTATTATTTTTCCATATCAGCCAAGTCGATAATTTCATCACTAAGACTAAATACCCCTTTATCAAAGGCCGCCTTTTCTGCTTTTTCTCTCAAGGATTTCTGATACAGTCTTAGATACATCAAATCATTACTTGCAATCGGCCCGACTTCACTATCATCGTCGTCTTCATTATCTGAGATTATTTTTAGTAGCTCTTTTTCCCGAGAGGCAAGAGAATGCCATATCAAATTGAAATGTTGTTCATTTATATCGGTATTAAATTCACGCATATTTACCGCCTTATGCTTTTTTCTTAAACGATTTCTTGCAGTGTATAGCGACTTTTTCAAGTAGTCCAATATACTCACTGAGTAACATATTTCTGCTAGGAGCCAAAATAATGTGAACTGGCTATCGTTCTATTGGCTGTTTTTTGTTACGCAAAAATTGTAACTATCCCCTAAAATGCCGCCTCTCTGGTTCGAGACATCTCCCGAACCGGGCACCATAATTCAATGTGCAGCGCATTGTTTTAAAGATGTTTATTTTCCAACTCAGTATTCTAATTGAATATACGCCCTTCAATAGTCCATACTATTTCAACTAATTTGCCTAGATGAAAACTCTCACCTGTCTATTTTTAATCTACGGCGAAAAAATTAAGCTTGTGTAAGTGCTGCGCCATAAAACTATCCATCACCCGCGATGACCTCATCAATCCACGAGTTAAAAGCTGAAACTCGGCAGAGCACTGAAACACTGTTATAAACGCCACCTTTAAAGTTTTTTAAATCACCTTGATAATCTCTAAAACTTTGAATACCAATCAGATATTGCTTGCCATGCTCTTCAATAATAGTTGGCCCACCACTGTCTCCAGATCCATGAATCCCTTCTAGCGGTAATCCTTTTTCAGGTTCTTCAAATCGCATGGTTAAGTGATGTTTAGTGACGGTTTCAATTTGATTATTAAAAAAGTTAAGCGGGCGGTGCATTTTCGTTTCAATCTGTTCACCGATAATACCTGTTCCTGTTGCGCCTTTACCATAAGTGGTTGTAATTTTTCCTTGCTCTTGATGAGCATAATAACGAGCGATCGGTTTTAAATGTTTTACAGGCTTGCTCAATTTAATTAATACTAGATCAATACGGCCATACAAAAAATTCATTAATGGTTTAGCATCTCCGGTAAATGCTTTTTCGGGTTGCTTTTTAAAGTCGGGGTGAAAAATGACTTTTTCAATTTGATTATCAACGCCTTGTATCGATATTTGTTTCCCTTCATAACCATCGTAATAAATCACATGACCCGCGCTTAATAACCATTGCGGAGAGATAAGAACTGCCGAGCCCTCATGTGGCATATCTATGAGAAAATCAGGAGGAGATTTCAATGCATAAGATTCAGCAGAAATATCATGTCGTTTGACCACAGCTTGAGTGGCAAGCACAAACATACTAAACAAAAGACATATTAATTTTTTCATTGATTACAGCTCATATCATAATTGTGTTGGTAATAATTATTCATAGTAAAAACATAAATATCTTTTTATAGTACTATTTCAGTAATCACTTTTGTTTTTACTGAATTAGCTATAAAGCATTGTTCGTGTGCTTGATGATGGATTTTTTCAAGCAAAGCCAACGTTGGCTGATTTTCACCTGAAAATTTAACATATGGTTTAAGTATAACTTTGGTCATTACAATTTTACCCTCCTTGTTTTTTTCCATAATACCGACTGCATTATCTTCATATTTATCAACGACAAACTTTTTTTTCGCTGCTATTGATAAAAAGAATAACATATGACAGCTTGATAATGATGCAATAAAAGCCTCTTCAGGATCAATATTTTGGGGTATAGAAAAAGGTAAAGGAACAACATGCGGAGAAGATGATGCCTGAATAACCGCCCCACCATCAAAAAACCATTGATGACCTCGACTATATTGATTATCGATATAATTTTCATCAGGGCTTCTTGCCCAAGCTACTTTGGCAAAATATTCTGACATTCTAACGCCTTTCAATTACTTAGCTTTTATTAAGAGATGCCAAAATTTATCATGCCAAGTAATAAGGAGCAATTAGTCATGTTACTTTTTAGTCTTTATCAACAATTATTTTCTAATTGATGGTGAATCAATCAAAGTCTTTACAAATATTTAATTCAAAATAAAAGGTCGCTCCCTTTCCTGGCTTACTAACAAATCCAATCTTACCATTATGTTTTTCAACAATTGTTTTGGTAATTGCTAACCCAAGACCCGTTCCACCAACACGCCGAGTATCAGAAGAGTCTGCTTGAGTAAATTTATCAAAAACTCGGCTTTGAAATTCTAATGGGATACCTGGACCTTGGTCGGTAATGGAGACTCTGACTTTATCGTTTATTTTTTCTAGTGCAACAATAACTGACGCTTTTTGAGGAGAATATTTAATCGCATTTGAAAACAGATTAGATAATACCTGATTTAAGCGCATTTCATCACCTTTCACAATAATCCGATTATCAGGTAAATATTGCCATTGAAATAATACTTCATATTTATCCGCAAATCCTTGGTTAGCCGAGATAGACTTATTGACCAAGTCATTCAGGTCGATTAACTCTAAACTAAGTGATAAATCTGTCGAATGAATTTTGTTAATATCTAACAATTCATTAATTAAGGATTCCAATCGTTCACTATTTTGATAAGCAATTTTTAAGACATTTTCAATTTTCTCCGACACTTCACCCAAAATACCACCAGTGACCAGCCCCAAGGTTCCTTTAATAGATGTCAAAGGAGTACGTAATTCGTGACTGACAGTCGAAATAAACTCATCTTTCATTCGATTAATTTTAGTTCTTTCTGTCAAATCGTGAATGACCAAGGTATAAAGTGTTTTGTCTTCCAGCACTAGGCGGCTAACCGCTAGCTCAATTGGTATTTCTTTTTGCGAATAACTAATTGCTGTTAGGTCTCTTCGACTTTCAGTAATACGACCCAATGGAGAGGCATGTATGTTTTCACTATCTTGTGAAAAGAAATCAGGAATAATTAATATAATTGACTTACCAATGACATGCTCAAAGCGATAGCCAAATAAAACTTCACCAGCGGCATTGATTGATTCGATATTTCCCTCTTCATCAGTGGTAATAATTGTTTCAAGAACTGTCGATAAAATACCGCGCAATTCGGCCGTTCGGCGTTCAACAATTTTTTCTGTTTGATAAGAGCGCCCAGTCATCGCCAATAAAAATCCGCCAAACACGCTACTGATAAAAAGTCCTACGGCTAATATTGACCACGATCGCCAGGTTTGGTGGGTTGTTAGATATTTAGCAGAAGGTTCAAATTTTAAATACCATTCACGACCACCGATTTTAATATTATTTTCCCACTTTAGTGGCGAATCTTGCTCGGCATCTGGCGGCCCATAAAACTGTTGCGCGGGCTTTGTGTGTCGATCATAAATTCGTAAAATAAAATTTTCTCGCAACTCACTTGAAATCACTTGTTCAACAATATTACTGACTTTAAAGACACCTACGGCAAAGCCAACAATGTTTTTACGACGATCCTCAACCGACAATTGAATACCTTTATACACTGGATAAAATAATAAAAACCCAGCTTGCTCTTCATTTTCCTGCACCAAAATGATTTTTTCAGTAGCGACAGGTTTTCCTGTATCTCTTGCCTTTTCTAATGCCACTTTACGCTTTGGGTTTGAAGCCACATCGAATCCAAATGCCTTTTGATTACCTAAAAAGGGTTCAAGATAGCGCACAACAACATACGCTTCGCGAGCATCTGCCACCACTAAGTTACCACCACTATCGCGTTGCATAATATTAAAATCAGCTAATCCACTTGCTCTTACATCAGCGACGAATTGATCACGATTTTCTAGAGTGACAATTGGATTCCAGCCTAACCCTTGAAATCCCGCTTTCGTTACCAAACTATTAGCAACAAATGAACGAAATTCATCTTGGGTTACCTCGACAGAGCTTACAAAAAATCGTTCAATTGACTCGACCACTTCGAGATAGCGGCTGAATTGGACGCTTAGCTTTTCAGATGCCGCTTGCGCAACTTCACGAAATTCAAGACGGGCCTGGGCTTGTTCAATTCGACTAAGTAATATAAATAAAAACAAAATGACGGTAACCATAATAACCATAGGTACACCAAGCGAGTATCGGCGTTTCCACCATAGTTGTCGTGGTTGCGAAAAGAAAATAAATATAATTGGTAAGGTGATCAATACCCCAATGGCATCACCAACCCACCAGATAAACCAGCTAAAAGCAAAGTGTGCTGTTGGAATAATCCCAGATAACCATAACCCAGTGGTCCCAAAACTGGCATTGATTAAACAAGCAATCGGCCCACCTATAACCAGCGTTAAAAAAATAGCTTGTTCTTTTGCCAATGGATAAACTTCGCCAACAAATCGCCGAATCAACCAGCTACCAACTAGTGCTTGCATCACCGCCCCTGTGGCAGCACACACCGATACTGCAAAGCTCGGCAGCGATAATGGTGCCTGCTCTAGTCCAATCCATAAATTCAAGGTGAGCGAACCCAGAAAAATCCCGGCCCAGACCCGATTCCCCCACAAAAGCAGTGCTGCCAGAGCAATGCCTGCCGGAGGGAAAATAGCGGTCGCATAACCCGGCGGTATAGCCAGCAGCAACGCTAATCGACCAATAATGGCGTAGCCTAGACTCAATACCAGAATAATTGCAGTAGTTGAAAATCGAGTTGTGATGACTGCATGGCTATTCATATTTATTTTAATGTTTTAGATGTATAAGAATGATTTAATAATCAACAGATTAGTCAACAAAAATTTTTAGCCCACATTAAGTGTAGTCAGTTTTAAACGTCTTTTCAGATAGAATTCAATGAAGAAAAAAAGTGTAATCGAAAGCCACAAGGGAACGATTACCGATAACCATCTATCGATTAAATTTCATTTTGAGATTTAAATTAAATAAGATTTAAGTGTGCGGTCTATAAAGAGGAGACGGTATAGGCTGATAAAACCACAGAATAATAGCAAAGCTTTAATAGCGATCAGACTCGCCATTAAAGCTTTGCAAAAATGTTATCTCAATACTTTAATTACTCACTAACTGTTGCTAATGCAGCATCATAATCAGGCTCGTTAGTGACTTCATTAACCAGCTCACTATAAATGACTTCTTGATTTTCATTCAATACTAATACAGCCCTGGCATATAAGCCATCCAGTGGTCCACCTTTCATTTGAATCCCATAGCTTTCAGCTAAAGAACGATATCTGAAATCAGAGGTAGTGACTGCATTTTCAATGCCCTCAGCGCCGCAAAAGCGAGCAAATGCAAAAGGAAGGTCGAGCGAAGCAAACAATAAAACGGTATTATCAATATTAGCAACGGCTTCGTTAAACTTTTTCAACTGAGCTGCACAAACCGGCGTATCGATACTGGGAAAAATATTGAAGATGACTTTTTTGCCTGCCAACTCTGAAAGTGATATTTCAGACAAATCACTCTTAACCAATTTAAAATCAGGAGCCTTTTGACCAACTTCAGGAAAATTTCCAACTGTTTCAATTGGATTGTTTTTAAATGTTAAAGATGCCATAGATAAATTCCTTATTCAGTATTGAATTGAAAGGGTTTGGTTTCAGACAGGTTAATATTGGCATGTTACTCGATGGTTAGTTAATCACTTTTAAAATAGGGTTAATGACAGCAACCCCAAAGCACCAAGCCCCATAAAACCCATCAATTATTCGATGCGCAAAATTCTATAGCAGATATTTGGCTTTTAATAGTTATCCGTCTTTTCTTTAGCAAAATATCTCTAAATAGCTATAGCAAATAAATGATATTGCCTCCCACCTGTTGCTAAGTATCCCAAAGATAGAAATAGCCCAGTTAGCCAACTGTATTTCAGCTTTCGAGTCTATAGCGTTGAAAGAAAAAACGACCATCGTTTTCTTGCTGAGTTTTAATAATACCAAGTTTAGCATTAAAAAATGGGGCGTCATAAACCAGCGTATGAAACTCACCATTTTCTCCACAAGGATCAACATTCTCTGGTAGAGATTGTACGAATTGGTGAGTATATTCCTGACCAAGATAACGGGTATTGCATTGCGAGCTGTCGACCGTACAAACAAATGCCTTTATTTGCTGTTCGATTATTTCCGATGCCAGTTTTTGTGGGCTGATACCCAGTAATGGAAAAACACATTGCCATCCGGCAGGCTCAATATAACTTTGACGATATTCAACAATACCGTTATAAAACATATCGCCAAAGGCCACTGCATCAAATGCGATAGGCGCCTTTTTCAAGGCTTCAATTACTCGTTGTTGATAAGTTGGATTATCAGGAAATATTTTGGGTAGCGACTGAGTAATTAATGGCAAATTAATCTTTTGAGCTTGTGCCATTAAAATCGGCAACGGTGTTCCTTGAAAAGGCACATAATCGGTATAATAAGTAGTAAATAGCCCGACAACCTCATAATTTTCATCATTCAATAATTTCAGTAATGTCAGTGCTGAATCTTTTCCAGACGACCAACTAACAACGACTTTAACTTTATTCAAATTAAATTTACCTTATTCAAATTAATCTCATCTTTTTTGGCAAAATAACGGCAGAAAAAGTGAAACACCCCTGATTTAACCATTAAACGTCAATAACTGTATGTAAATGTGGCAGTGATTTTACTAATCCAAAACTGACGAAAGCTGTTAAGTCAGTTAAAATACCCTATTTAATATTCAGGCTGCCCTCGGCAGCTAAAAAATGTCATCGTGATTATGCCGCAATTATTCCACCATTTACTAACACAGTCTGCTTTAAAAACGCCATCGGCGGTAGCGCTTCAGCATAAAGAACAAGCATTATCTTATCTTGATGTTAACCAGCAGGCGCATTTATTGGCAGCTCAACTGCAAAATAGTGGATTAACCCCTAATGCCCGCGTTGCTGTTTATTTGCCCAAACAATTTGAATCAGTCATCAGTTACTTTGCAATCTCATTAGCAGGAGGAGCATTTGTTCCAGTTAACCCTTTATTAAAAAGTAAACAGGTACACTATGTGTTAACTGACTGCCAAGTGAATATTCTCATTACTTCACTGAGCCGCTACCAACAATTAACCCACGCTCAAACACTGCCGAGCACTGTCACCAGTGTTATCTTAACTGACTGCCCCCCCGATAAAACACCGGCAAACTGTCTTAACTGGCAAACTATCAACAAAACAGCAGAGTCAAAAGAAGACTTAGATTCAACAACAAACTTAAATGCGTACATGGCACAATTAGCAACCATTCAAGCCAAGCTGCCCAGTCGCATCAGCCGTGATATGGCTGCGATTCTTTATACATCGGGCAGTACCGGCAACCCGAAAGGCGTTGTTATTTCACATCAAAATCTGCTAGCAGGCGCGCGTAGTGTCTCTCAATATCTGCATAATACTGCAAGTGATAATCTACTGGCAGTTCTGCCGTTTAGTTTTGATTATGGACTGTCACAGTTAACTACTGCATTTTTGGTCGGAGGCTGCGTAACCTTGATGGAATATCTCCTACCCAGAGATGTCATTCGCGCGGTTGCTCGCTACAAAATAACGGGATTAGCAGCAGTACCGCCACTTTGGTTACAACTTGTCGAGCTTGACTGGCCAGACTCTGTACACCAACATTTGCGCTACTTTACCAATTCAGGGGGCGCGATGCCGCAAACAACGTTAAAGAAGTTAATGCAAAAACTGCCCAAAACCAGCCCCTTTTTAATGTATGGTTTAACCGAGGCATTTCGCAGCACCTATCTTGAGCCCACACAAATTGAAAATCGCCCCGGTTCTATTGGCAAAGCGATTCCCGATGCCGAGATTCTGGTTATCAATCAACACGGCCAACCATGTCAACCAGGCGAGGAAGGTGAGCTGGTACATCGTGGTCCACATGTCGCTATGGGTTATTGGGATTCCCCCGAAAAAACTGCCATTCGCTTTAAACCGCTGCCACAAACACTCAGTCTGGGGTTAGTTCCAGAGATAGCCGTCTGGTCAGGTGACACGGTAGTCAAAGATGAAGAAGGCTATTTATACTTTGTCGGACGCCGTGATGATATGATCAAATCATCAGGCTATCGCATTAGCCCTTCAGAAATTGAAGAATGCATTTATCAATTTCCAGGCATTGCAGAAGTCGCTGCAATTGGCATCGCCCACCCTCGTCTTGGGCAAGCGGTGGTCGTTGTGGTGGTTAGCGAAAGTTCTCAGCAATTGGTACAACAAGACTTGTTAAAATACTGTCAAAAAGAGCTGCCTAACTTTATGCATCCGCAAGCTATCTTTGAGCAAACACAATTGCCGCGAAACCCCAACGGTAAAATAAATCGTCAGCAACTGATGACAGAGTATGCCGACGTTTTTCAATCGAGCGGAGAAAATTAAGTTGAACTTAACCACAAAAGCCAAACCCCAACACGCCCCAATGGATCAGTTTAAGGTTCACAATAATTGGCTAATGGTCAATGGTGTTTCACTGGAGCGAGTCAAACTTCGCGCTGGACAAACACCATTTTATGCTTATGATCGAAGTGTTATTTCACATAAAATAGCGCAACTTCGCCAATATATGCCGCAATCGCTTAAGTTACATTACGCCATGAAGGCAAATCCAATGCCGGCGGTTGTCAGTTTTTTAAACAGTCAGGTAGACGGTATTGATGTTGCCAGCGGTAATGAGCTCTTAGTCGCACTCAATAGCGGCATTGCAGGTCATCAAATCAGTTTTGCAGGGCCAGGTAAACAATCTCAAGAACTCACCATGGCGATTGCCTCTTCAGTTACCATTAATGTTGAGTCGTTCAACGAACTATCGAACATTGCCCGCATCAGTGATGCCACAGGCATTTCTGCCAAAGTCGCCGTCAGAGTGAATCCCGATTTTGAATTAAAATCATCGGGTATGAAAATGGGCGGCGGCCCGCAGCAATTTGGAATCGATGCAGAACAAGTCCCTAAAGCCCTTTTGCAAATAGAAGCGCTGGGACTTGATTATCAGGGTTTGCATATTTTTTCAGGCTCACAAAATCTGAATCAACATGCCATCATGCAAACTCATCGGCAAATATTTGAGTTAGCCAGTAGATTACAACGTTCAACTAACCTTGAATTACTCACGCTCAATATTGGCGGCGGCTTAGGGATCCCTTATTTTCCGGGTGAAATGCCATTAGACATTGCGCCCATAGGTCAAGCCCTCGCCGAGTTAATTGACAACTTGCAAGCTGCTCATCCCAACGTTGAAGTCGCGATGGAACTCGGGCGTTATATTGTGGGAGAGGCGGGAATTTATGTGTGTGAAGTTGTGGACATAAAAGAAAGTCGCGGCACAAGATTTGCGATTGTTAACGGCGGTCTACATCACCACCTTTCGGCATCAGGCAATTTTGGACAGGTTATACGCAAAAATTACCCGGTAGCTATTGGCAATAAAATGATTTCAAAAAAACAGAGTAGTGATATAGCACAAAATAATACACGGTTGGATCAATCAGTCTCTCAAGAAAAAGTATCAGCCGAGCAACTGTACCCTGTTCAAATTGTTGGTCCACTATGTACGCCACTCGATCTGCTAGCGGATAAATATGAATTACCAGCTGTTGAAATAGGTGACTTGGTTGTTGTTTATCAGTCTGGCGCTTATGGTTTTACCGCAAGCCCTCGAGATTTTCTGAGTCATCCGCAACCAGTGGAATTGTTAATTTAACGGCCAATTCGCAACAAAAAGGCTATTGTTCGGTCATATTAGTTACCGATAATGACAAGATACTGACAGCATCTTTATTACGTTTAATATTTTTTTAGCTTTGCACCAAATAAATTATTACAATAAAGCTTAGGAATTGAAGTTTTTTAGTTTCAAATCAAAATATTTTCATGTTTAATCAATTCGATATTCATTTAGCGAAACCCTTAAACAATGACTCAAATAAATTGAGATGATTTCACTACTAAACGATTACCGTTGATCGATACCGATTTAACTAATCACAAAATAAATCAATTGAGTGACTTATGTTTCTTAATCAGTTGTACCAAAAACTTGTCTCATTACCACTAAAGTTTTTAGTCAGTAGTAAAATCATACCTGACAATCCTATCGATGAGTTAGCCATTGACACTCAGTCACCCATTTATTATGTATTACAGCGTCGCTCTACTAGCAGTTTTTTAATGCTGCAGCAGGCAGCCAAAAAACTCAACTTGCCCACCCCGCAAATTATGCCTCGAAATACCGAAAAAATAGAAAATGGCACCGTATTTTTTCTGCAAAGTAAAGCGATGTTTGGTTTAGGTGGCAAACCGGTTAAAAAATATCAACAACTTTTAGAAAAACTGATTCATGAGCAACAACATCAGCATGATGTGAATCATCAATTAATTCCCGTATCAATTTACTGGGGTAGAAACCCAGGGAAAGAAAAATCGCTATTACGATTACTGTTCACTGATACCGAAAGCGCGACCGTGTTACGTAAGTTTTTTCTATTTTTATTCCAAGGTCGAAATTCATTTGTACGAATTGCCAAACCAGTTAATCTGCAAACACTTACCAACAATACCAACAGCAATCAATCAACCGCTACCAAATTAACGCGAACCTTGCGGGTACATTTTCAACGATATAGAAGGGCGGCAATGGGACCACTGCTCACAGAGCGCCGCCATGTTATTTCAAGTATTGTTAACAGTGATATAGTCAAGAATGCCATTGAACGAGAAGCCAGAGCTAAAAATACGCCCGCAACAAAAGTAAAGTTGCGTGCAGAAAAATATGCTAAAGAAATTGCCTCGGATTATTCTTACAAAATGATTCGTATTTCGGAGTCACTATTAACGCATTTCTGGAATAAAATTTATGATGGTGTTGAAGTTCACAATGCCGAAATGGTCAGGCAGTTAGCCGCCACCCATGAAGTGATTTATCTTCCCTGCCATCGCAGTCATATCGATTATTTATTATTATCTTACACACTTTACCATGAAGGTTTGGTTCCACCGCATATTGCCGCAGGCATTAACCTGAATTTTTGGCCAATAGGTCCAATTTTAAGGCGTTGCGGTGCATTTTTTCTACGCCGTAGTTTTGGTGGAAATAAACTTTATACAGCAGTATTTAATGAATATATTTTTCAATTAATGGATCGCAACACGCCTATAAAATTTTTTCCTGAAGGTGGGCGCAGCCGAACCGGTCGATTGCTCCATCCTAAAACAGGGTTACTTGCAATGAGTGTGCAAGCCTGTTTAAGAGGACTACGTAAACCTGTCGCTATTATTCCTGTGTATATTGGTTATGAGCGAATCTTTGAAGGCAAAAGTTATTTACGAGAACTACGCGGCGGAGAAAAACAGAAAGAATCCTTTGGTCAATTACTCAGTATTCGCAAAACCATCAAAAAATCCTTTGGTAAAGTTTATTTGAATTTTGCCACGCCAGTGATACTCAATGAGTACCTCGATGAAAAACGACCTGATTGGCACAAACATAAAGGCGAAGTAAATGCAAAACCTGGTTGGCTCACGCCAGAAGTAACCTGTCTTGCTAATGAGCTTTTAGAAAGAATCAATGCATCAGCAACGCTTTGTTCTGTAAACCTAGTGGCATTAATATTATTATCAACCGAGCGTATTGCTATTGATAAAAAAGAGCTGGAAAACCAGTTAGAGCTGCTATTATTTTTGGGTAACAAAGCACGTTATAGCAAACAAACATTACTTCCCAAAGAATCGCCTGCACAATTAATTAATCGCGCGCAAAAAGCCGGTATTATTTATCCGGTTAAAAATCCCATGGGTGAAATCGTTTCAACCGATGAAAAAACGGCAATTTTATTGACTTATTATCGCAATAATATCTTGCACTTGTTTATCACACCAGCACTTATTGCCAGTCATTTTTTAAATCAACAAACCATTCACCAAAAGCATTTAGTTGAAAACTTGCAGTTGTTATATCCTTTTTTGAAAAAAGAACTATTTTTACACTGGAATGATTTGGGCTTTAAAGCGCATATTGAACAACATATTGAAGCTATGATCGATTGCGGATTACTACTGCGTCAAGACGAACAGATCATTAAGGCTAATAATAACCAAACTGAGTTTACTAAATTACTGAATCTCGCTGAAATAGCCAGTCCAACGCTTCTACGCTATGGTATTATTTTGACTTTGCTATCGACCCATGCTGGCAAAGGCAATATTCAGCGTCAGGTTTTGGAAAGTCGCAGCCAACAATTAGCACAAAGAATTGCGGGGTTATACAGTTTAAATGCCCCCGAAGCATTTGATAAATCATTGTTTCGTAATATGGTAAGCGTATTAAAAGACAATGATTTAATTCAAGTAGAAGATAACAACAGTTTTAGTGTCAGCGGCGATTTAAATCAGTTACACCATTTAATACTCAACAATATTAATATTCATGCAAGACAAATGCTTCAAAAAACAGCTAATTGGGCTGATCAATTTTGGGAGAGCAATCATTAAAATCGAATCAATTTTTATCGATTGATTTTCACTTTGCCATTGCCTCAAAGATAGAAGACAATGACTAGTTTTTAGTTTGAGTGCTAAGTGATAACAATAAGATAGCATTATCAAGCGCAGCCCCCATACTGATCCCTGGTTTGCGCTGAAACTCTTCACTTACCAATCGTTTTGCTTTGGCAATATTGCCTCGACAGAGCTTGATTAACTGACTTTTCTTTTTGAAAAATTGATCTTGTTTTTCCGTTTTATAAACATGCCAATAACCCAATACAGTCAGTAAAAAGAAAAACAGCATAAGGTAAATCTGCATAACCGTCTCCTGATAGTTAAATGATTGCTTAGCTTTTATCGTACTATTAGTTTGTCGATGCAATATTCATGATTTGGCTAAAATCCTTGTTTCATCGTTTTCCAGACTTTTGATTTATTTTTAAAGTTTAAATAAGAATCATAAATTCGACGTGAAAGCTCATTCGCCTGCGCTTGTTCCTCAACCAGTTTTTCTGAGATTTGCTCTAAATGATCCAGTACAGCTTGCGGTAAACGTTTGACTTGCACACCATGTTTTTCTACCAAAGTTTTTAGTGCATCAGAATTTTTTTCAGTAAACTCAGCCAGAATATCTTCATTAGCAATCAAACAGGCTGACTTGACAATTTGTTGCAAATCTTCAGGGAGTGCCGCGTAAGCTTGCTGATTAATTAATGCTTCTAGCGTCGTGCCTGGTTCTTGCCAGCCCGGGTAATAATAGTATTTTGCTGCTTTATAAAAACCAAAAGCAAGATCATTATAAGGACCAACAAATTCAGCAGCATCAATGCGTCCCATTTCAAGCGCCGAAAAAATTTCACCGCCAGCAATTAATTCAGGATTTCCTCCAGCTCGCTTAAGCACCTCTCCCCCCAACCCAGGGATCCGCATTTTTAGTCCTTTTAAATCTTCAATGCTGTTAATTTCTTTATTAAACCAGCCAGCCATTTGCATATCGGAATTGCCCGCTGGCATAGGGATCAGGTTAAAAGGCGCATAAAGCTCCTGCCATAATTGCAAACCACCACCTTTGAGTAGCCAACCATTCATTTCCTGTGAATTTAAGCCAAAAGGTACTGAGCTAAAAAATGATGCAGCAGGCAATTTACCTTTCCAATAATACGATGCACCGTGTCCCATTTCGACACTGCCTGATGAAACCGCGTCAAACACTTGTAGTGGAGGAACCAACTCACCAGCACCGTATACTTTAACTTTTAATCGGCCATTACTTAATTTGCCAATCAGTTCAGCTAAATGCTCGGCTCCAGTACCAAGACCTTGAAAGCCTGGTGGCCAAGTGGTAACCATATTCCACTCGATAACCTTTTCAGGTTGACTCGTATTACCCTCGATACGGTTATCACAATCTTGTTTTTGGCCGCACGCCGCCAATAAACCCGCACTACCCGCAACGGCAACAAACTGCCTTCTTTTCATTTTTTTATCTCCAAACAGATATTTTATACGCTTTATCGCTATAACATTCTGGATCACATACAGGAACATCATTTTCAGACTTACATCACCAGCTGTCTGAAGATAAAAGTCAGGATTATTTTAAATGCTTACCGCCATCCCAACCACCTTTTGCCAATACCCGTTTAGCCATTTCAACAGGTGATGTTTCCAAATCCGTCGCCATCGAATCATTCCAGCGATTTAAAAATCCATATAAACAAACAGCTCCTAAAATTTCAACAATTTGCATGTCTGTCCAGTATTGACGCATTTGCGTCATCAACTCTTCTGTCACGCCATTCGGCACCGACCCCGCAGCCAGCGCGTAGTCTAACGCAACTCGCTCAGCTTCTGAATAGAGTGGACTAGTTTTGTATTCCCATATAGCATCTAATTTTTCTTGAGAAACACCGTGAATATTGGCAGCAACCAGTGAGTGCGCTTCGCAATACTGACAGCCAGCAGCCCGACTGCAAAAATGCGCTATCAATCGCATAAAACCCAAGTCTACCTCACCCTCAAGGGACATCACGGCTTTAGTTAGTACGCCAAAAGCTTTAACCATTTCAGGTTTTCGCTGCATGGTGAGCAAGCTATTAGGAACAAACCCCAGTATTTTTTCAAAAATGGCAAAGTCTTCTGCCAGTTCAGGTGTTGCAGATTTAGCTAACGGCTGCATATGTGCCATAAGAGAGACTCCAATTGAATAAAGTAAATTGTTTAGTAAAATAGGTAACCGGGCAATATTTTATTGCAAATGCAACATATATCAAGTTAATTATTTTATCTATCGCGTTTAATTTTTAATCTTCAATTTTGTCAGTATTGCAAGTACTCAGGCACTATCACTTTTCTACCGGTAAATCAGCGCGAGCTCCCCACTCACTCCAAGACCCATCATATACCGCAAGATTTTCCAGTCCACACTCAGCTGCAGCAATTGCCAAAACGCTGGCAGTCACTCCCGAGCCACAGCTAAAGACCCACTGTTTAGTTGCTGCACCTCGGACTTTGTTAAATGCCTGCTCGAGTTCGACTTTCGATTTAAAAAGACCATTAGCCAGTAATTCAGTAAAAGGGATACAACTAGAGCCTGGAATATGTCCTCCCACCAGACCTTGACGCGGTTCTGGCTCCTCTCCTTTAAATCGGCCCATCGAGCGAGCATCAACAATTTGAATCGTAGCGTTATCAATCGCCTGTAAAACCTGTTCTGCATTAAATACCATTTCAGGGCGAAAATGAGCGCTAAAATTTCCATTCGACTGTGGCGGGGAAAACTGGGACTGTGTTGGTAGATCTTTGGCTTGCCAAGCGGGTAATCCACCATCGAGTACAACAACATTTTCATGTCCCATAATTTTAAACATCCACCAGGCTCTGGGAGAGGAAAAAATCCCCATTGCATCGTAGACAACAACTAAAGTGTCACCGTTAATCCCTAATTCACGGGCTGCCGTTTCAAATAATTCAGGCGAGGGCAGCATATGTGGTAAATCGGTATTTAAATCACAAATACGCGTATCAAAATTAAATTCTTGCGCACCAGGCAGATAAACGTTGGATTGCTCGACAGGCTTACCATTTGGCAGTTTCTTTAAAGTTGCATCTAATATCACCAAGTTCTGAGTTTGTTTCTCACTGATTTGCTGACTCAACCAGTCAACCGATACGAAGTTTGAGGATAATTTACCCATTTTCATTTTTCCTGTTTCGTGGTGAATTTATTTACAATTATTTAATAAAATATTGTTCAAATAGAAATGTTGACTACTGTTCTAACTGACATTGTTCTGACCGACACCATTCTGACTGACGCTCAATATTTATTCAGCCAATGTGCAACCTCTTTTGCATAATAGGTTAAAATGGCATCTGTGCCTGCCCGCTTAAAGCTAACCATTGCTTCTAACACACATTTTTTCTCGTCAATCCAACCATTGGCTGAGGCAGCTTTTAACATCGCATATTCACCACTCACATGATACGCCATGACGGGGACTTTAAAGTTTTGTTTAACCCGATAAATAACATCAAGATAAGGCATCCCCGGTTTAACCATGACCATATCAGCGCCTTCCTGAAGATCCAGTGCCACCTCATGAAATGCTTCATCACCGTTGGCAGGATCCATCTGATAAGTTTTCTTGTCTGCTTTGCCGAGATTCGCCGCAGAACTGACGGCATCACGAAAGGGTCCATAAAAGGCTGATGCATATTTAGCTGAATAAGCCAAAATCTTGGTGTTAATATATTGGCCTTGCTCAAGTGCATTTCTAATTGCACCAATGCGACCATCCATCATATCAGAAGGCGCGACAATGTCTGCGCCAGCTTTTGCATGACTTAACGCCTGCTGAATTAAAACCGCAATTGTCTGGTCATTTAATACATAGCCTTTATCATCAATAATCCCATCTTGTCCATGCACTGTATAAGGATCGAGCGCGACATCGGTAATGACCCCGAGTTGAGGAAATTTCTCTTTAATTGCCTTTACTGCACGCTGCACTAACCCCTCAGGATTAAAGGCTTCTTCTGCACCCAGTGATTTTTTAGCTGCCTCGACGACAGGAAAAAGAGCAATAGCTGGAATATTAAGTTGCGTCACTTCTTCAAGTTCGAGTAGCAATTGGTCGATAGTTTTACGTGTAATGCCAGGCATAGAGGGAATCGCCTCTATCTTATTATTACCATCTAAAACAAATACCGGATAAATTAAATCATCAACAGTTATTTGATTTTCAGCCATCAAACGCCGCGCAAAATCATCAGTCCGCATACGACGCGGGCGTTTAATGGGAAAGCCTGCTTGAGTTATGTATTCAGCCATAATATTTCCTTTGTTTTTCTATATGTTGAAATGATTAACCTTGCTCACAGCCAAGCCAGTCACGAGATTGTAAATAATAGTCAGTTAATTTCGCTTCTTCAGTTCCGGCTTGCGGTTGCCAGTTATATTGCCAGCTTACTTCGGCAGGTAAGGACATTAAAATAGACTCAGTACGACCACCAGTTTGCAAACCGAAAAGAGTTCCTCGATCATAAACTAGGTTAAACTCGACATAGCGCCCCCGCCGAATTTTTTGGAAAGACTTTTCATGTTCACCAAAACTCATTGAACGTCGTTTCTCAATGATTGGTAAATAAGCTGCTAAATAAGCATCACCAACACTGCGCATAAACTCAAATGAAAGATCAAATCCTGGTTCATTTAAATCATCAAAAAACAAGCCGCCAATTCCGCGAGGCTCCTGACGATGTTTGATATAAAAATAATCATCACACCATTGCTTATATTTTGGATAAGCTTCATCACCCAAACAATCACAGGCATTTTTAGCAACGCGATGCCAGTGAATGCAGTCTTCATCAAATCCATAATAAGGCGTAAGGTCAAAACCGCCACCAAACCACCAGACCGGTTTTTCACCAGGCTTTTCGGCGATAAAAAATCTAACATTCATGTGTGAAGTTGGAATATAAGGATTATTTGGGTGCATCACCAGCGAAACACCCATTGCCTGAAAACTACGACCGGCTAATTCAGGTCTGGCAGCGGTTGCAGAAGCAGGTAAGCCTGCCCCCATTACATGCGAAAAGTTGACCCCACCTTTTTCAAAAATTCCCCCATCACTGATGACACGACTACGACCACCGCCACCTTCATCGCGTTGCCATTCATCATTGATAAATTCGGCCTTACCATCTGCCTTAGCGAGTCCGTCACAAATTTGGTCTTGTAGATTGATGAGATACGCCTTTATTTCGGCAGTTCTATGTTGAATATCATTCATGGCTGGTGATCATCCTGAATTTTTTGATTTTATTTGTATTTTTGCATAAAAATCGCGCTACGCAGATTGTTTGCAAAAACAAAAAGGTTTATCGACTAGTGGGGTATTTTACTACTTATTGGCGAATAACTCGACGACTTGTCATATCGATTATTGTCGAAGGTGACTGTCCACCACACCGACCACTCACCACTTGCTCAACTTGTGTGTACATTTGGTTACGCACACGTGTTACCTGCGTCATCTCGGATTTACCCGCAATATTGCAGCTAGTTGAAACCAGCGGTTTTTGCATGTGCTGACAAATCATTCTGGCAACAGGATGTTGCGTGATACGCACTGCTAAACAATCATATTGACCGCGCAATAAAGGTGTTACTTCAGGTAAACAGGGTATGAGCCAGGTTGTTGCCCGCATTTGCTGTGCAAAGGTTTGTTCAATCAAGGCAATTTGTGAAGGTTTAAGCGGCTTCAGATAAGGAAGCGCCTGAGATAAATCACTAACTAAAATAATCAATCCCTTTTTCGCAGGACGATTTTTGATTTGCAGTATTTGTTCGAGTGCCGAAGAACAATCGGGATCACAGCCAAGCCCAAAAACAGACTCAGTGGGGTAAGCAATTACCCCACCGGCTAAAACAGTCTGTGCCGCATATGCCAGCCGCCACTGACGGTTTTGCATTGTTAGATCCCGCAACGGTTTGCTATTACGCAATAATATTAATTGCAGTTTATATCGGTTAACCGTTTAATTTTTGCTGTAACGCCGCATCTTTTGCAATTACAGCTTCAGCATTCGCTTGACGATCTTCAGCAACGCGTTGTGCAACATCAGCATGAGCAATTCCCAGCATTTGAGCGGCCAAATAACCAGCATTTTTTGCACCCGCTTTACCAATTGCAACTGTTGCAACAGGAACACCGGCAGGCATCATAACTGTAGATAACAATGCATCCTGACCATTCAAAGGGCCACCGTCCATAGGTACACCAATCACGGGCTTGGTGGTTAAACCTGCAACAGCACCTGCCAGGTGAGCAGCCAGACCGGCAGCACAAATGAAAACTTCACAGCCACGGGTTTCGGCATCTTTCACATAGGCGTGAGTTGCAGCTGGGGTACGATGAGCAGATGTTACTTTCACTTCTGCTTTAATACCTAGATCTTTAAGAACATTGAGCGTATTTTCCATAACTGGCCAGTCTGAATCAGAACCCATTAAAATAGCGACAAACGCATTACTCATGTGCAATACCTTTAGATAAATTGTTTAATTTTCAATCAAAAATGAGTGAGCTATTCTAGCAAAAGGTGATTCTAAAAGTGAACTTCTTTTGGGTCTTAAAGCGTCGATTCTGACCTATTATTGACAAAATCTATCACACAAAAATATTAAGGCTATTTGATTCAACTTAAAATCTCTGCCCTTATTTTTGCCCATATTGCGAGATAAATAGTCGCGATTCGTCGTCAACTTGGATAAACTGCTCAGCCTTAACTTAAGCGCTATTGTATCCCGTCCTATCAATGAAAAATCGACAATTTACTCCATTAGAACAAGATATTCTCCAGCAAATTATGCTTGCCAGGCGTGATGTAAGAGGCAATCGCTTTTTAAACACGCCCATTGCCCAAACTGATATTGGAAAAATTCTTACCGCTGCCAGTTGGGCGCCATCAGTCGGCTACTCGCAACCGTGGGAGTTTGTCATCGTCAATGATCAAGAACGTAAGCAACAGGTTATCGATAGTTTTAATCGCGTTAATTCAACTGCTAAAAATCAGTTTTCCACTGAAAAGCAACGGGTCTATGCCCAGCTAAAACTGGAAGGTATTCAAGAAGCGCCAGTTAATATCGCTGTTTTTTACCGCCCCTCAAAATTACCCGTATTAGGACAATCTTCGATGCTAGAAACTGGGCGTTACAGTGTTGTTTGTGCGATTCAGAATATGTGGTTGTATGCTCGGGCTATGAATATTGGTCTTGGCTGGGTCAGCATTTTAGAACCAGCAGAAATGAAATCTATTTTTGATGCACCAGATGATGCCGAATTTATCGCCTATCTATGTCTGGGCTATGTTAACGAGTTTTTAGAACAGCCCGAGCTTGAGCAATTAAACTGGGAAACTCGTAAACCGATTAAAGACAGTATATTTTTTGAAAGCTATTCCTGACTTTAACGAAGCAGCAATCGTTGTACTGAATAATTAGTGAGTAAAGCCAAGTATAATAAAGCCAATAATACTCAAACCTCCTGCAATTAAAGCGTAAGGTAACTGGGTTTTAACATGTTCGAGATGATCGCAACCGGCTGCCAATGATGAAACAATCGTCGTATCCGAAATCGGCGAGCAATGATCGCCAAACACGCCACCACCAATAATCGCCGCCAGCACAATTTCTAATGGCAAGCCGGTTCCTAACGCAATGGGAACACCAATTGGTACCAGTATGCCGAATGTTCCCCACGAAGTACCTGTCGTCAATGAAATAACCGAAGCACTGATAAAGATAATCGCAGGAATACTCCAAAGTGGTAAATTCTGACTAACCATTGATGAGACAAATTCACCAGTTCCCAAATCTTTCATTGCATTGCCCAATGCCAATGCCAGTAAAACCGTTGTAACTAACGGTAATAGTTGTCCCATGCCGGTAAAACTCCATTTAATCAGCGTTGATGATTTCTGCGAATGCGATGAAAATCGAATCATTGTAAAAATAACCAGACAAGCCAGACCAACAGCCCATAAAACAGACTTCGATCCCGAACCTTTTAAAATCTCCCCATCTCCGGTGTACCACATAAAAAATAAAATACTGCCAATCATCACCAATAACGGTATTAACATAAATCCCGCATGAGTCGCCTTAACAGTGTCTTGTTTGCTGGCTTGTACAACTTGCTGTGACGTTTCGGAAGCTTTCATTGGCCCAATCACTCTGCCACTCCAAACCGTATAAAAAACCAATATTAAAGTCAGCCACGAATAGATATTATAAGGAATCGAATAAATCAACTTTTCAACGGGATTAGTCAGCTGAAAATTTTCTAGTAAACCTAACAGGTATGCGCCCCAGGCATTAAATAAAATAATCACACAAATGGGCGCGCAAGTGGAATCAATAATATAAGCCAGTCGAGCACGGCTCATTTTTACTTTATCGAATAGATCTCGAGCAATAAAACCAGCCGTTAGAATACTTAAATTGGTTTCGATAAATATGAGCACACCTAAAAGTGCAGGCATTGCAGCTATTTTTCGTTTTGAATTGGCTAGCCCTTTATGCGAGACCCAATTGACAAACGCAGCCACACCACCCGACTGTTTAATTAAATAAAGTAATGCGCCAATCAACAAACTAAATACTAAGATTCGAGTATTACCACCACTGGCAAAGACTTGGGTTATCCGATCAAACACAGCTAAAAATCCAAGTGCAGGGTTGAAATTACTTAACAAAAATTCAGCCGTCAGCAATGCCGCAAGCAATGATAAAATGACCTCTTTTTTCCAAATCGCAACAATGATTGCCAGTAAGGGAGGCAGCAGCGTTAGCCAATGCAAAATACGGTTCTCCTTAATATTGATTATTATGACGCGTCTGGTAATTTTGACCATTTATTGAATAATTCGACTTCATCTACATGGTATTCGTGCCATACCAAAATAAAATTTTGTTTAAAATCAGATAATTATTTTTTGGCCTAATACTTGCTTTTAGCTAATCATCGACTAGCCATCAATCATAAGTCGAGAATTTTTATCATTATCAGCAGCTAATATGAATAGATGGCTTAAGCGGTGAATTGTAGCATTTGAATTCATCGAATATAACAAAGATTAACCAATTCGCAGGAGAAAAACATGTTTGAACTAATTATCGGTATTATTTTAGGTGCCACTTTCCATCAATTTTGGCGACATCTATACCAATTGATTTGTCGACAGGTAAAAAAATGGCTGGCAGATAATCAGAAAAGTGATACCAATACACTCCCCTAGCACACTAGTTCTCAGGTTTGGTTTATGCTCTTATCGGTTCTCATCGCTCATGGCATAGATGACTAAATCCGGTTCAACCTTTTTCGTGTTATCTTTTTCATGATTCAATGTTATATTGCTTTTTTTCAACTTTTTAGACCCAATAGAAAATAATAATGCGGGGGAAGCTATGCGTACATTCTTAAAAATATTTGGCGTTTTTATGCTGATTTTTGTCATTGTAGGTCTCATTCTCGATAATCAGGTTAACGTCAGTCGAGAAGTTAAAATCAATGCGCCGCCGCAAAAAATTCATCAACTGGTTAATGATTTAAACCAATGGCCCAGCTGGACACCCTGGATAGACATGGACCCTAGCATCAAAACAACCGTTGGTGCTATTAGCCAAGGTGTTGGCGCTTCTCAATCATGGGTTGGTGAAAGTGGCTCAGGAAAACTCACTTTTACTCAATCATCCCCCGAAACAGGTGTTGTTTATGATTTAGTCTTTGATGGTGACCCGACGGTCTATCAAGCTGGCATGCGCTACTATCCTGAAGGTGATAAAACTCGAGTTGTATGGTACATGCAAGGTGAAATGCAACCAATCGTTATCGGTAATTACTTTGCTCAGTTAATGGATACTTTTGTTGGAGAAAGTTTTGCGTCGGGACTCAACAAATTAAAAGCGCTCGCTGAAAAATAACTTTATGCCAATTTGTGACGAGCTAGAGGCTAATCCTCTAGCAAATCAATCATTTTGACTTGCCTTAATTGTTAATTCTCTATTGTTTATGAACAAGCCAAGCCAGCAAAATCAATCTGACATTTTGATTTGTACTGCTCAAAAAAATGATGGCCTATTCATTTCAAGGTTGATCACGCCATTGGTTAAAAAATTTATTTGTCCAGACTTAACAGCTAAAGCACAAGTAACGATGCTTAATTCTGTTTGTCCGCAACAAATCTATGAAAATATTGAAGATGGATTTTGTTATTTTTTGGCGCGACCTTGGCCAGCGCCCACGTTTGACCTGCCAACTCAATCAGAAGTTCAAGCTGAATCAACCCATTCTACTGACACGCTTTATGGCGTAATCGGTATAAAAGACAATATGCATTTGTATCATTTGTTTGTTGATGAAGACTTACATCATCGGCAAATTGCCACCAGACTTTGGCAACACTATCTTGCTCAATTGAATTTAACAACGTTAGATAAACCCAGGAATATCACAGTCAACTCATCAAAGTATGCGCTAGGATTTTATCAAAAATTGGGATTTCACTGGCATGGTCAAACAGACCAACGACACGGTATTATTAGTTATCCGATGAGTTTTGACACGCTAACCCATTCAAATTAACCAGAGAAACCGCTATTAACCAACCGCTAACCAAAAGCCAATAATATTTGCTATTGAAGCTTTATCAATATCACTCATCAATTAAATATTGAATACCCGCGCCATAACGGTTAGTCCATGCCACTCTCGCGGTTAACAAGGGCGGATTTTCAAAACCTTCAGCTGACTGGACATTAATGATTGTTCCGATTGACAATTCTGCCAGAACTTTACCTTCGACAAACAATCCTCCATCGGAAAAATCGACAGTTTGTGTTTTAAAACGAGTGATGTCTTCCCCAGAAACAAAAACATTGGTTCGAATTGGAATACGCTTATGTTTACGTTTTTCTTCGCCTGAACTCATTGATAGACCATTGTTCAAATAACCAACTTTGAGCATAGTCCAAAAATTTAGATTTTTCACTTTGTGACAAAGAGTTACTCTTAAGTTGCCGCCTGAATATCATTATCACCAACCGACATGGATATTATTTTACTAATATCAGCCAAACTACGCCCGCTTTCCTGCTGCCAGAGGTTAAACGCCTGCTGCGTCAACTTAATATCTCGCTGCGACGTTGGATGTTTATCGACAATTTTATGTGCGATTAAATAGGCAGAAACATCACGTGATATCACAAAAGTAGACTTACCAATCGCACGTAAAAAATAAGGGCCAATATTACCGCCAAGTCGACAACCATTCTTTTTTAAATAAAGCCAAAGCTGAGTAATTTCTGCTTCCGGCCAATCGGCAATAAGCTTAGCAAATCCACCATGTTTTTTTGATTCGATTTTAATAAAATATGCATTTTCACGTACGGCTTTAACCTTGGTAAGGTGGCGAACAATACGTTTATCAGTGGCCATTCTTTCTATTTGTTCATCACTGGCTAATGCCAGTTTTTCAGGTGAAAATCCCCAAAAAACTTCTTCAAACCCGGGCCATTTATTTTCAATGACTCGCCAAACAAATCCCGACTGAAAGATTTTTTTAGTCATTTCGGCCATGCAAACCGTATCAGAAAGCTGACTGATTTGATCAGGTGTCAGCGTTTTTGGCATTAGACTTTCTAATGCTTTTTTACCACCTTTACGTAACGCTGCCCGTTCATATATTTGTGAAAATTTTTCCATAATTTTTCAACGTTATTTTGCTTTGAGGTAAAATGGAAAACTCAGTCAGTTAACCTGTCAATGATAAATAAAACTGACTGAGTCTAATAAGAAAATGATTAAGTGTATAACCCTTATTCGATTATTTGGCGCGACAACTGTGCTCTTTTTGCAACAGCTCATCGACCAGCTCAAAAACCTTTTCTCTGCCACCAGCCGAAGAAATATCGGTTAAATATCGATGATTAACCATGATCTGCGGAACATGAGCAATTTTATATTTGGTTAAATATTCAAAGTCTTTACTAATGGCTTCGCTGATTCCTTTTTGATCATTTAGTGCTTCGAGGGCTTTGGCTTCATCCGCGCCATGATCTGCTAAAAATTTAGCGGCTTCTTCGGCATTACCAAATAATTTCTTTTCTTTATGTACACGCTCAAATAGGGCATGTTGGACTTTATCTAATATGCCCAATTTAATCGCCGCATGATGCACTAATAGCAAAGAACCAAACTCTTGTCGTCCTAAATGGGTCGGCACCGAAATAAATTGAACTTTTCCTTTATTTTTTTCACGCCAAGCCTGAGCAAAAGGTTCCAGGTCATAACAATGTGGACATTGGTAAGCATAAAACTCCATCACTACGGGTTGTTCGCAAGTAAATTGCGGCTCTACTTCTCGGAAAGGTCCTTCGACTTTTAACAAGTCACCAGATTTTGCGCTACCGTGATCGTGTCCCGCATGGCTGTCTTGACCTTCATGAGCATCATGTCCTTGGTGAGCGTCATGTTCTGCATGATTGGCAGTTTCCTCGGTTTCAGCTTGTTTTGCTGCCTGTGACTTTGCCTGAGCAGCATCCTCTGACTTGTTTTTCTCAGCCGAACTTGAAGCATCAGTTGCTGGAGATGCGACAGCCGCAGGCGTGGTTTCTTTAGATTTATTATCTTCCTGTTGACAAGCAGACAACAGGGTTATTGCCAACAAAAGGCTCACTAAATATTTCACAATCACTCCCAAAATGGTTCTTGACCCTATCTATTATTTGCAAGGCATCATATCAATATTGCAGCAAAAGGCAAAGTGACCACCGGTCAACATTGTTAATAATTACTATATTTGAAGATATTTACGCAAAATCGGTCAACATATCGATCAACACAATAAGCATTCACCATTTGCTAAGCGCTTAGCCGCTAAAGAAAATAATCCATACGGCGTATTAGCATTGATTTAACTTGGAAGATTCGTCATTGGTTAGGCTGGACTTTATACCGACATTGAATTGAACGGTAATAAAAACAATTAACGTACCGGTCAACAATAAATAAGCGATTGGATTACCCGTACCATCAAAAGCAAATGCTAAAATAGGTCCAGCGAGGGCTCCGCAACCATACCGAAATGTACCAATCACAGCGGTTGCAGTGCCGGCATGTTCTTTAAACTGCTGCAATATGATGGCATCAGTATTAGTTGACATAATGGCGACAACCGCAATGATTGTCATAAACACGGCAATAATTGCGTAAGGATTAGCTTCATTTACCATTAATAGCAAAAATAAAATACTGGCGACTAAAAGTAACCAGCCCGCCAATTTAAGGATTCGAGGCGAGCCCCAAACAGGTACCAGGCGAGTGTTAATCCAATTGCCTAACATCAGCCCCCCAACATTTAGTGCAAATAGTAAACTAAATTGTTGTTCCGAAAATTCAAAAATCTCCAAATACAAAAAAGAGACGGAAGTAATATAGGTGAAAAACATGACTGCAAGTGTCATGCTAATCACTAAAAATCCGTGACAGTGACGAGCCGACAAGACACGATGATATCGTCTGATAAAACTGAGCGGCTTTTGTGTTGCAGTAGAATGATTGGCCTCATTTTGCTCTTCAATTTCAATGTTTGCTTTTTTAGGCTGTGGGAAAAACAATATAGCTAAAACCAGCATGACTGCACTATAAACCCCCAAAACCTCAAAAATAAGCGGCCATTGGGCAAATGTCAGAATATAACCGCCAATTGCTGGAGCAATCATCGGGGCAATCATCATAATCATCGACACATAGGATAATCCTTTCGCTGTATCTTTTTCATAGATTTCGCGGATCGCCCCGGGAATAACTACCGTTGCAGCACCACCTAAAAATGCCTGTAAAAAGCGTAAAACTAAAAACAGCTCAATATTACTTACCCAGGCCAAGGCAAATGAGCAAAGGGATGAACCTAAAAGACCACCGATTAGCAGCGGACGGCGTCCAAAATGATCAGCCAGAGGTCCAAAAATAAACATACCAAATCCAAAACCAGCCAAAAACACACTTAAGGAGTTTTGTACGATTTCGATAGGTGATTCGAAGCTCACCGCCAATAGTGGTAAAGCGGGTAAATACATATCAATCGCCAATGGGGTAATGGCAAAAATGGCAGCAAATAAAGCAAGAATACGCATTTTAGATACCTGCGAACACATCGAACATCGTACAGTGCCCTGCATAACCGGTTCGATGTAGAGAAATAACCAATAGGCAATTAGTATAAAACGAGCTAAACTATGCGTAAACAACATAAATCAAATACCAACTATTACATCTATGCATACATCCTTAGTAATGAGAAGTGCCAACAAATGACTCTGCCTTACGATCTGGCTTTATTACCTGCCTTAAAAGTGCTGCTCACCGAAAAGAATATTTCTCGTGCAGCCGATAGGATGCTTTTGTCCCAACCAGCAATGAGCCGCATTTTTTCTCGCCTAAAGTCAGATTTTAATGATCCTTTAATGGTGAGAGCCGGTAATCGCTATCAATTAACCCCTAAAGCACAAATTATTCTGCAACAACTCAACCAACTTCTGCCACAGTTAGAAAACCTCTCCAAAAGCGAAGAGTTGGTACTCACAGAAATCGCTCAAAACGTAACCATATCAGGAACCGATATGGACATTATTTTTATCAGTAAACGAATTAATCATATCAGGCAACGTGCACCACGCTTAAAACTTAACTTTCGGCATAGCAGCCGCCACATTATTGATGACTTAATTGCAGCCCAAATTGATCTTGCATTAACCGCACTCGATGATGAGCGGGCCGGGGTTTACCGTAAACCAATTTCACAAGAAGGATTTGTTGTTATTGCAGGCCCCCAAAATCCGCTGTGTGCGAGTACAATGAATTTGGACAACTACTTGGCTCAACAGCATGGTATCTTTTCGTTTGCCGAGCCAATGCGAGGAAAAATTGATATTGCTTTAGATCAGCTGGGTTATCAGCGGGATATCAGTGTTTCAATACCAACATTTTTGCAGATTCCCCCTTTTTTATCCGATCCCAATTTACTATTCTCTGTACCGCTGAGTTTTGCAATGTACTTATCTGATCATTTTCCTATCAAAATATTGCCTCTACCTTTTAAATCACAAAAATTGACGATTTATTTATATTGGCATGAGCGTCAACATAACGAGCCACTTCATCAATGGATTCGAAACAATTTGCTTGATCCAACGCTAGATGAAATACAGCCCGCTATGTAACAGCGAACGGGCTATCTAAATACTTATCGATAATTTAATGGACGAACAGCATAATGCCAATGAGCTCACCGACATTAAATGACAAACTCTGTTGATAACGAACTCGGTTGATATCAAGTCCTGTTGATATCGAGTTTGGTTGATAACAAAATGTGCTGTTAATAAAATTCGTGATGAAAATCAGATTGACTATTTTATCTTGAAGACATCAAATCGAATCAGGCTTGGCATTTAAATATTCAATCAGCGCTTCCCGTTCATTGGCGCTGTGATAAGCACGCATTTCTAACTGAAAGCCGGCACAAGCGATTTCAATCGCGTTATAGGGAGTCAGCATGAGCAAAATTTTACCTTCTTCATTATCATCCAACAAATACCAACCGGGTTCAGAATCCAGACTGACCTCATCGAGTTCGCTCAAATAATCATCTCGTTCCAAATGATGATACTCTAAAGGACATAAGTCACTTCCTTGAAAAGTCACCACTTGATAAGTTTTAGGAACCGATAAAAAATCCCGCTTTACAGAATACAGCAAGATTAATTTTTGCCCATCGACATTTGAATCCATCATCAAAATCCAATCATTGATAAATTCGGTGTCAAACATGGGAAGCTGGTCAAAAGTCTCCAATTGCAAAGGTCTTCTCCCTTTTGTAGTTCATCTGATTGATACAAAGTTTGGCGAGTTTGCAGCGGGCGTGGGGAAAAATCAATGAATAGTCTGATGCAATGATAATTTTGCGCAAGAATTCACGCAAAACATTGAGTAATGTCAAATATGGCGCTCATTGACAATACCTAGTCAATACCTAAGTAGTCCACAATCTTTGAAGGACTACTCAGGTTAGTAATATTTGGGCGCTAATCGAAAACGCTATTGAATTACTCTTTAATTTGTTCAGTTAAAGTTAAATTCAATTCAAGCACATCCAAACCACCACTTTCATCGAGTTCGATATTGATGTTTTCTTCTGACACCTGAACATATTTAGAAACCACCTGAATAATGTCTTGCTTGAGTTGCGGTAAATAATCAGGTCCTGAGCGGTTTTTTCTCTCGTGTGCCACAATAATCTGCAATCGCTCTTTTGCCAGCGAAGCAGTATTCTTCTTTTTACTTTTAAAGTAATCTAACAACGCCATAATTAAGTACCAAAAATTCGCTTAAGTAATCCTTTTTTCTCGACATTTAAAAATCTCAATTCAACCTCATTACCGAGCAATCTATCAATCGCATCAGAATAGGCCTTCCCAGCATCGCTATTGGTATCGAGAATAACCGGTTGTCCGAGGTTTGACGCTTTCAATACCGATTCTGACTCAGGAATAACTCCCAGTAGTTTAAGTGCCAAAATATCATTGATATCTTCAACCCCTAACATCTCACCTTCATTAACCCGCTGAGGATTATAGCGAGTAATCAGTAAGTGCTCTTTAACTGGCTCAAGACCTTTTTCTGCACGCAATGACTTGCTTTGTAAAATGCCTAAAATTCGATCAGAGTCACGCACCGAAGAAACTTCTGGATTAGTTGTCACAATGGCTTCGTCAGCATAATACAGTGCCATTAAAGCCCCCATTTCAATGCCCGCAGGAGAATCACAAATAATATAGTCGAATTCTGCTTTAAGCTGATCGATGATTTTACCGACCCCTTCTTTGGTTAACGCATCTTTATCACGGGTTTGCGATGCCGGTAAAATATATAAACCTTCAACGCGTTTATCTTTAATCAGCGTTTGACTTAAGTTTGACTCACCATTGATCAGGTTAACAAAATCAAATACGACCCGGCGCTCGCACCCCATAATCAAATCAAGGTTTCGCAAACCAATATCAAAATCAACAACAACAGTCTTATGCCCTTTCAGGGCCAATCCGGTGGCAATTGCTGCGCTGGAAGTTGTTTTGCCAACACCGCCTTTGCCCGAGGTAACGACAATTACTCTCGACATTGAATTTATTCCTCTTTATTAATTACTTAAATACCTAGAGCTTGTCTATTGTTAACTGCTCTTGCTCTAATCGAACGACAGCCGATTGCTTCCAGAGTTCTTTTGGCAGCGCATCGCTTAACCAGTAAGTCCCTGCTATTGATACTAATTCAGCTTCTAAACAATGGCAATATATGGCCGCATTTTGTTCTCCTGAAGCCCCCGCAATGGCTCGCCCACGAAGACTGCCATAAATATGAATATTGCCATCAGCAATTACCTCTGCGCCGTGACTGACAGTTCCAACAACAATCAGATCACTTTCTTTCGCATAGACTTGCTGACCTGAACGAATATTTTGTCTGATCACTTTTGCACTTTTAAAGCCTGGCACCTCATACGATAAATGCGCATTAACTAAGCTTTCCTGTGGTTGCTTATCATCAGATAAATGACCGCTTTTTTCGAATTCACTGGCAGAATTATCTACCCTCAGCCCAGATTCAACATCAGTTGACTCATCTGATGCCGTTGTCAAAAGATCAACTTTTGTCGCTTTTGACTGAGTCACAACGGCCATACCGGCTTGTTGTACCAGCACTTTGTGTTCTTTTGAGGCATGACTAATACCGACACAGACAAAATCATGCACCTCAACCAGTTTTTTTAATGCGGCAAAATCCAAGGATTGATCGGCGACTTGTTCGATATTGATAATCAAAGGAGCCCGATAAAAGAAATCTTTTGCGGCGGCCAGTTTTTTATTCAGTTGTTGATCAACTATTGTCAGATCATTGGTATCGAGATGTAGAACAGATAACGGAAACATACTGCCTTTAATTTCTGCACTCGCAATTTCTTGAGTGTCTACTTGAGTTTCTAAATTGGCTGGACTTTGTTGAGTCCGCTTGGTTGGCATGACTTAAAACTCTCCGTTTGTTAATCTTATTTTAGTTGTATCTATTCACTGGCAAATACATTATAGAGTGTCATCACGCTTATTGCAGCGCTCGATTTACTCAGCTAACCATGAAGTTTCAGCAAAATTTGTGTAAGCTATTTGCAGACATTATCGACAATCTTACCTGAATAATGATCTGATACAATCGATAACTTTAGACAACGCTTTAGCAATTAAATTTTAGCGTATAACTTTTAGCATATAACTAGTAGCCAATAGCGAATTGAGCCAAGTTGAACACAACTCCAGTTTAGCCAACCATCAATTATAATATAATATTGATTAAATGCAGATCACTTTTTATCAACGCGCTACTTTAATAATTCACTCTGTCAAATGAACCAAAATGATGACTTTCATAAATAATACTTTGTTAATACCTGATATCTCATAATTAGTCTATTAATTCACCAATCTATTATCTTTTAGGCGCGATTCCTTTATCATCAAGTTTGATTAAAATTTCTTCTTTTTGATTCTTACGCACTTCCAACCAATGGATATCTTTTTGTGCGCCAATCATGGCATACAGTGCATTTAAGCTAACTTCCGGGAGTGTTCGCTTTAACTGTGCATAAATTTCAATCGGATCATTTTGCATAAATTCATCGACTGTATAAATATTCACCTGCGCCAACATCTGCTCGCTCTTTGGCCCTAATCCTTTGAGATCAGATATTCGGGCTATTTTATTATTTGACTCATTTGTTTGACTCATTCATCTACTACTCGATATGTTAATTAACGCAAACGTTAAGCATATGTCGACTTACAGCAAACTTTCAATTGAAAAAAAGTGATATAAAGTTAAGTAATATTTTAGCGCATAACTCATTCGGCACATCAGACTAGACAAATCAAAGGAGTGAAGATCGCAAATACCAGAAATAACAATTTTGGGAGAAAATTAACTGGCATCAGCAAGCTGGTCACGGTAAATTGGCAGGGGTTAAAATCAATCCTTGATACAAAGACTTCAAGTTATCAACACTGTTAGCTGGTACGCCTTGAGTAATCAGGGAAAAAAAAGTGTCATTAGTTAACTCATCAAGCAACACCTGATTAATTCTGGCAATTGCTTTTTTACCCCAATTATTTTTAGTACAAACAAAATGACCCACTTCAAAATCCTGTACATCAAATTTTTGTGCTTCAATCTGCTCAAGTGTTATCGATGCTGTTTTAATGTCTTGCTTTTTATTTTTACCCAGTTCAGCAATGGGTAACAAAACAACTTTATCCCGCGCGTTTAATTTTTCAATTTCAAACAAAGCGGACTCATCATAAAGCATATAGTCAACACGTTTGGCCAATAACATTTGAATACCTTGGCGACCAAGCCCTATCGAGTGTAACGTAATTATATTTTTATTATTGCGATATTTTTCGAAAATATCATCAATTACCACACCATATGAAACATACTTTTTGGTCACATAAATCAATGTTGGATCTTGTAGCAGCACCTCAAATGAAAGAGGTCTTTCTTGAGGAAATCGATGTAAATTATTTTTTAAAATAACTAACGAATTTTGCAACCCTATTCGACTCGGCAATGAAAATAAAATATGCTTTTCACGAGCTTTAGTTTTAAACATGCCATATGCGCAAATATTTTTACCCGCACGCATCGTTTGAACCATTCTGGCTAAAGGCATTTTTGTCAAGTGATGTTGGTATTCGGGAATTTGCTGGATAACCAGATTGAGTAACTCAAATCCATAACCAGTCACTTTTGAAGTTTTCTTATCAACATTAAATACTGGCGGATAATGAAAATACCCCCATTCAATCACCTCTTGGGCTATTGTGCTTTTGCTACTGAACAATAGGCAAAATACAACAACAGTAAAACAGCTCTTCATAACAACCTGGCAAAAAAACGCAACAACACAACTGTTTCAACATCACAACTGTTTCAATACCACAATAGTTTCAGTTTCAACAAACCAAAAATTTCAACAACACAATAGATTAAAAATAATTTAGCCATAAAATAATGACTAATTCTTAAACTTTAGCAGATTTTACCGCAAATACTTCGATACTTTTCTGCTGTTGAGATAATATTGCTATTAACACATAACTTATTAGAATAAATTCAGTTTATATTTAAAGAAGGTTCATAACTTTTCATTCAATTATTTTGGCAAATTTTTTAGTCTTACTCATTGGCTTTAATTTTGATACGCTATTCATCAACCACCGAATATGAAAAAGATGACCGATTAAAATCAGATGCATACATTGATTAAAAAATTTTAAACGGCTATACGGTTTTAACGAACTTTGCAGAATAGGCTTATTGCTTTTTATTCATCAATCAAAAAACTGTGAGCCCTATCAAAAAAACCAATAATTTTGGTCAGATAAGTCAACCAGGTATCAGATTTAAATAACAACAGGCTTGACCAGTCTATTGATACTTCATTAGTATGAACGCCTGAAAATTACCTGTACATGGAAAAATATCGATAATGAATCATCTAATATTACGTAGTCTATGGATTGCTCTAATATTTACGGTATCGGCTTGTCAGGCTGAAGAAACCGATAAAACAATAACTACAACACCAGCAGGCAACGCTTCTTCGTTGAAGAATCCCCCGGAAGTTATTGAACGCACGGCAAGTATTTCACCGAGTAGTCTTTCTCAGAGCAACGCGACAAATAAGCCAGTAAAACCAGCCGAATTAGATGCCGCCAGCCATTGTCAAATTCCAGTCGTCGCTTTTTCTAAGCTAACTCAAGAGGTTTTAACGGGAACCGATATGCAGCCTTTATCGGACTTTAAGTATCAACCAGCAGAGCAACAAACTGCCACTTACTCTTCGGAAAATGGTGGCGCTACATTAACTGTCAAAGTTGCAACTGAAAAAACATCGATAAATACGCAGCAGACCACGTTTCATATTACGAGAATTTATCAAGAACCTGGTTTACCCAACGATATAAAAACCTATTCACCAGTATGTATTCAAAATGAAAAACTCTACCATCCATCGTTAAGAGCGCTAACCACAGCAGATAGTTTATTGTGGCTGGAGCTGGATTCACAAAATGAATTTATCAGTGCTGATTTCTGGATACGACTCACCAGACAGCCATAACAAGGAGCACATTTGATGAAACCCGTTTTACGCAAAGGCAGCCGAGACAAGGCCGTTGAACAACTACAAAAATTACTGAACCAACATGACAAAAAGTTAAACCTAAAGATTGATGGAGACTTTGGGCCGGCAACTGAAAAAGCGGTAAAGCAATTTCAAAAAATTGCGGGATTAGTAGCTGACGGAGTAGTAGGCAATAAAACCTGGCATGCATTAGCACAAATTACCGTTGAAAAGACGCGAACACCGAGGTTAACCCCTCAAGCACCTCTCGCAGAAATTGCCGCACAGTATCTCGGAGTGACTGAAACGGGGAATAATCTGGCAGGAGACAGTGAAGCATTACTGGCCATTTTCAAAGCCGATGACTTAACAATTAATGGTAAAACCGATGGTTATCCTTGGTGTGCCGCATTTGTTTCGTTCTGTGTGCAAAAATTGGTAAAACGCTCACCTTATTTCTCAACCATCATTGCGCCCAGAGAAGCTTCGGTTAATCGCTTTTTAACAATTTGGGCCAAAAATAATAGTTGCCTCATTTTCCCGGCAAATTCAAAGGCTTTCTCGCCACAAAAAGGCGATATCGTGGTATTTAAATTTTCTCATATTGGTATTGTTGAAAATGTGAATGGCAATACCGTAACAACAATTGAAGGGAATACCAATGATGCCGGCAGTCGAGAAGGGAAATTGGTTGCTCGCAAAAATCGCAGCAAATCGATTATTAAATCTTTTATTCGCTTGCCAATTACGACCATTAAACTGAACTCACGGTTAGATGAGTTATCACGTTATTGCTGATTGAATTACAGTTTTATTTTTTGCCTGCAATGAATTTTCAAAGCAGGCATGTAATGAGTTATTCAATTTTAAACTGATTAATTAGTTTCAGCAGTTTTTTAATGTCTTCCCTTTGATTTTGCGTATCACCTTGTACCTGCTCAATTTCTTTAGCTGTTTCTTCAGACAGTTTGCGAATCTCGGCAACTTGTTGAGTAATTTCGTTAGAAGCTTTCGCCTGTTCACCTGTTGAATGGGCAATTTCATTTGACTGCGACTGTATTTCTGAAATCGCGCTGGCAATTGTCTGTAATACCTCTTGTACCAGACTCGACTTATTAACCCCTATTTCAGCATGTTCTTTACCCTTAACCATCGCATTGACCGCACTGCTAGCATTTTTTTGTAAGCCATCAATAATCAAGCGAATCGATTCGGTCGACTCTTGCGTGCGACTGGCCAGTGAGCGAACTTCATCGGCTACAACAGCAAATCCTCGGCCTTGTTCGCCGGCTCTGGCCGCTTCTATTGCGGCATTTAGTGCCAGCAAATTGGTTTGCTCTGCAATACTGATAATTACTTCGAGTACTTCGCTGATTTTTGCACTGTCATTATTGAGTGCATCGATAATGTTGGCCGACTCATTGACTGTGTTGGCTAGAGTTTTAATACTCTCGGTTGCTTCTTCCACCACCGCCACACCACGATTCACTTGATTGTCGGCATCTTCGGCTGATTTTAAAGCGGCATCAGAACTGGCAGAAATGCCACCAACAGAATAACTCAGTTCTTCTGCAGCAGTTGCCACTAGATCCGTTGAATCACGCTGTTTGACAGCTTTACGCGTACTGCTATTAGTAATTTCGGTAATTTTATCAGCACTTTCGTTTAATTCTTTTACCGTAGCAAGATTTTGTTGCATAACTTCCTGAATATGCCCAATAAACTGATTAAACTGGTTAGCAAACATGCCCGCTTCATTTCTGCTTTTCACATCTAATCGCGCGGTTAAATCACCTTCACCCTGTGCTACCCCTTTCATTGCTTCAAGCACTTCTTCGAATGGTCTGGTAATTCTCAGTGAAATAATCCAGATACTCAATGAAATGAAAACCAGAATGACAAGAGTAATCAAAACAGAATTTAGAATACTCTGCCTAATCGGTTTATCGATAATATCTTTGGTAATAAGTAAGCCCAGCATCCAGTCAACATGAGGCGTATCAAGCGAAATATGTTGAAAGGCAATTAAATGCGGTTCACCTTTCCAGATGACTTCAACGATACCATTTTCTTGACTTTGCATTTGTCGCTTAAATTCAGCAAAGCCATTAGTATCTTCAATAATGCCATCAATGGTGCCAATATCGCTGTTGGCTTTAACAATATCTACAGACTCTGGGAATATAATCGTTCTTCCATCTCGATTGATAACAATGGGTAAACCCTGATTCATAAATTTCAACTGATTTTCAATTTGTTGTTTTAAGGTTGATAACAATATATCGACCCCGGCAATACCCAATAGCTCACCTTGCTTGTTATACACAGTGCGTTGAATCACAGATAAAATCGTGTGATCTTTATAGTCCATTTGAGGCTGAGTTAAATACATGCGATCTTGTGCAATACCATTTTTCCACCAAGGACGAGTACGTGCATCATAGGGTGTGTCAGGTGTCCCACTAAACCGTCCACTTAAGGTGTCAAAGTATTCGCCGGTTCTGGCAGCGCCAAAGAAAAATGCCTTTGTAACTGGATCGCGTTTTTGTAAATTATCAAAAGTCTGAATAATACGAGGTAGATCTTTGTCTTCCGAAAGGTCTTGATCTTTAGAATAGTAATTATTAAACCAATCAATAAAAAATGGCGAAGCAAGCATCGCCTCAACGACTTCACCACGCTGTTTAATAAATGCCTCGATGCTATGCACCTCTTTTTCCAGCTCATTGGAAAGTCCATGTTCAACATTCAATTGTGTTTCATGGGCAACAGAGCGAATGAAAAATATCGATATCACAATGAGAATAATAGCCAGCGCGATAGACAAGAGCACAGTTAACTCGGCTCTAATCGAGTTGAATTTGAACATATAATAAAAAACCTAATTTTCCGAGGTTATATAAACTCTCGGTTGCTGTTATCAAAATACTCGTATAAAAAGAATTGCTGATGAGTTAACTCAACATTTTAGAGATGTTGAAAATTGATGATGATTGCTTAAATACAAACTCGTTGTAAAAATTATTGTTGACGGTAAAAGCTAATTAAAAGTTTTGACAAACCAATCACAATAATCGCTTATCTCCTTATCGAATATAGAAGATAAAAATTATTTTCTCAAACTTTAAGCTATTAAATAGCAATCTAATGTTGTCTTTTAAAAAGGCAAAATTTAATCATAAGCAGTACCATTAATTTCAGATTATTTTGAGGTGTTTTTTCTCAATTGACTAACTTTAACCAATAAAAATATATGGAAATAAGTAATTTGCAAAACTTTAATAGGAAAAAACTTAACAACTATTAGATAAGTTCAATTGATTTTCTAAGATTTATTCTCGCCGCACACTAATTCTTTAATATCACATCGACTATTATCGCCGGTTACTAGATAACGCACATGACATTCACAATCACCACATCGCGGTTGTGTATAATGGTATTGCATAATTTCATCGTAGTCCTGTTCGCCGTCATCTATTGCTTCCTGAATATCTTCGACGTATAAGTCATTACAGGTGCAAACCAAAGTCGGATCTTTCTTTTTGCGTTCGATATCCATCATTCACCTAGCTTTTAAAAGGGTATAATTTCATCAAGCCTCAGGCCTGTGTTTGAATGAATTAGCACTAATTTATTGAGAGCGTTTATACCAGAGTTTTACAGAAAAAGCTGCAAACAGTTCATATTTAATTAACCAAAACTTGAATTGAACCGTTTCATCACTTTATAGTCGAATGAGTTATTCAAATTTATGATTTTATTACGCTTATTCAATTTAACGGAATCTTAACTGATGATAAAACCGCTGCTTTTTATACTGACTTTAATATTCAGCTTTTCCTGTGGCGCGGCCAAAGAAATCCCTTTTCAGCAACTGTCATTAAAGACTGATTTTAAAATTACTCATCCAATAGATTCAGGGAAGCTTATTAATGACAAAGATCAACTGATCGCTATTGGAGAAAATCAACAAAAACAACGTATCCTGGCACTATTTGAATTTACCGAATCATTTAACCAGCTTCAACAAATACAACAAGTTGTCATTCCAGCGAATTTTCAAGCTTATGATTTATTAACCACCAAACAAGGACAACAAGTTATTTTTCAGACTCATAATGCCATTTATGCCTATTTGCCGGCGACCAATAAATTTGTCAAACGCTTGGACTGTCAGTCAATTTATCTCGATCAGCATCCGCAGTTTCTTGCCAAACGACAGTTGGTTAAAGATATCAATCAGGATGGTTTAGATGAGATTATCATTGCTGACTTTAAGCAGATTAATTTTTTTTGGCAATCGGCATCGGGTAAGTTTAATTTACAGCAACTCCCTATAAGGGCCAAAGTCAGAATTAGAGACGATGCAGCAACCTACAGTCAGGTAAACTTATTTTTCGCTGATATGACACAAGACCAGCGCCCCGATTTGGTATTGGTTGAAAATGGCGCTTTAACAGTATATTCACAGCAAGAAGCTCAATTTAATGACACACCAATACGATTTCAATTACCCATCGATGTGCGTGCTTTAGAGTGGTGGGAAGTAACCGAGTCTGACGGTCAAACCATGGATCAACACAATTTGCAATATCGTACAATGGGTCAGATTACTGACTTGAATAATGATCAAATTGCTGACCTGATTGTACGCTACAGTCAAACTGCTGGCGTTTTAGATCGAGAAAACAGTTTTGAGGTATTTCTTGGACGAATCGATAATGGCGTGTTGCTCTATTCGGCAACTCCCGACAGTTTAATTAAAACCGAAGGCACAACGATTGACTTTAAAACAGTCGATATTGATCAGGATAAACGTCTTGAAGTCATACTCACCAGCCTTGATATTGGCATTTCACAAATTATTGGTGCATTACTATCTGGCAGTATTGATCAGGATGTTGCCGTCTTTAAAATGGATGAACAAGGTCGTTTTAATAAAAAACCCAATACCAATAAGGAAGTCGATTTAAAGTTTAGTCTGTCATCAGGAAAAAGTGGCGCACCAGTAGTTGTTCTTGAAGACTTCGATGGAGATGGTCTAAAAGATCTACTATTGTCCGATGGTGAGAAAACACTGCGTCTGTATTCGGGGACACCGCAAGACAGACTGTTTGAACGGCGCTCGCTTAAATACAAAGTTGTACTCCCCAAAGATGGCAATTTGGTAGATATCAAGGATTTAAATCAAGATGGTCGACAAGATGTTGTGATCCGCTATGGCAGGCAAGACGATCAACAATTAACGAACCAATTTATGATTTTATTATCAAAACCGGCCAGTTAATGATCATCATATTTCGCTATTTGAAATTTTTCTTTGGCATCATTATGATGCAGCGATGTGCATTGAACATTTATTTTTAACTATATTATGAAAACAATTTCACGTTCAAATAAACTACGCGGTGTTTGTTATGACATCCGTGGTCCAGTACTTGATGAAGCCAGACGCCTCGAAGAGGAAGGTCATAAAGTTCTAAAGCTGAATATCGGTAATCCAGCCCCTTTTGGTTTTGAAGCACCAGACGACATATTGAAAGATGTGATCCACAATTTGCCTACCGCACAAGGATATGGCCCGTCAAACGGAATTTATTCTGCCAAAGTTGCCATTCACCAGTACTATCAAACATTTGGACTGTTAAATACCTCGGTAGATGACATTTATGTGGGTAACGGAGTCAGCGAATTAATCGTCATGGCCATGCAGGCGCTGTTGAATGATAGTGATGAAGTTTTAGTTCCTTCACCCGATTACCCTTTATGGACAGCAGCGATTAAATTATCTGGTGGAAACCCAGTGCACTATGTGTGTGATGAACAAGCTGACTGGATGCCTGATTTAGATGATATTAAACAAAAGATTACCAGTAAGACTCGAGCAATCGTTCTGATTAACCCCAATAATCCTACCGGTGCGGTATATTCAAAAGACATGTTATTGGCATTAACTGAGTTAGCCAGAGAACATGGTTTAATTATTTACAGTGACGAGATTTATGACAAAGTTCTGTATGACGGCCATAAACACATCCCTATCGCTTCATTAAGCGATGATATTGTCTGTGTTACATTCAGTGGTCTTTCTAAAAATTATCGAGTCGCCGGATTTCGAGTTGGCTGGATGATTTTAACCGGTCCCAAACGTCTGGCTAAAGACTACATTGCGGGCTTGGATATGCTCTCTTCAATGCGCCTTTCAGCTAATGTTCCAATGCAATACGCTATTCAAACCGCGTTAGGTGGTTATCAAAGTATTAATGATTTAGTCAGTCAATCCGGCAGACTATACCAACAAATGACCTTAAGTCATAAACTGGTCAACGATATTCCAGGTTTAAGTTGCACGCGTCCTAAGGGAGCAATGTATCTCTTCCCTAAAATTGACACACAACGTTTTAATATTACCAACGACGAACAATTTGTTTTAGACTTCTTACGCGAAAAACATGTGCTTTTAGTTCATGGAACAGCCTTTAACTGGGCTGCAGCCGATCATTTTAGAATTGTGTTTTTACCCCATCATGAAGAACTTGAAGCTGCCCTAAAAGCCTTGGGTGACTTTTTAAGCCATTATCGTCAAAGTTAAATTGACTAGCAAAGTTAAAAGTTTATTTGAGTTTGCTAAAACAAAACGGTCACATGGCAAATTATACTGATGTGTAATTTGCCACTGTTTAAACGATTCGATAGTTGATGTTGACACTGACTTTAAATAGAATTTTTTCCATACGCCTATCACTTAGTGCACTATGAAAATGGGGTGATTCAGGAATTGCATCCAAAGCCCGCTCGTATAAGGCAAATGAATCATCATAATTATGCATCGATGAGCCATAGCATAACCCGTCAATTTGCGGATAGGATTCATAAAATAACCGCGACCAGGCCCGCGCTCGTTTTTTAGGTCCACTATTAATCGCTGTCGATGTACCCACCCGAGTGACAAACAGGCTTTTCAAATTAAGTAATTTAAGTGGGCGCAATGGCTTAAACCCCACCAACCAGGGTTCTCTAAAATGGCGATCAATCACTCGCGAAACCTGAAAAAACTCGGCCACACAAACCGGACCATTATGTCCAACATACATAATGCCACGATCCTGCAAAAAACTATTTTGCTCTGCATCCCTCAACTGATGATCAAAGCGACTAGCAGTAGGCCCAAAATAACGAAAATCATACCACTTGACCGGATACTCACCGCGTCGGTTATAGATTCGCCATAAAATACGTTCAGAAGGGATAGTAATAATATCGTTTGCTTGTAATTCTGGTAATTGCTGCCCTACTTTAGGGCGTGGGAATTTTGCCATTAAAGCCCCTTAGCCAGTTCAATCAAGGGTTCAATTGGATGACCGGTTTGCAGCCATTCTTTAGGTGTCAGCGATTTATTTAATAATTCTGAGTATAGGTCTGCCTGCGGGGTGTTTAAAAAGCCATTGATAGTAATGGGGTGACAGCCTTTATCGATACTTTGTAGTACGCGGCGCATACCTGGAATTTCGTTGCCGTTATCATCAAATTGAAAGCGCGGTAACAACCAGGTGTTCTCAATCCCTTGAATGGCCAATAATGAGTGTTCACTAATACGCTGGCGAATACGACTGGGATTAACTTTTAAGTGTCTGGCCGCTTCGCTGGTATCAATTGAAGTGCTGGCAATGGTGGCATATTCAGCACTAACTTTACTAATTAAATCAATAACCTGGCTAGAGGATGGTGTTTCATGCTCGACCGGAAAGCCGCCTTCAATCAGTGCTTCTATTTCGCTTTTTGAAAAATCCCGCCTGGCATCCTCATCTAAATCACACGTGTAATTTTCTAGAACAAATTGATGGGCATACTTTAATACTAAGTTGTCATCAACCAGACTGGCTTTAAAATGGTTGCTACCATGTGTACTCATGATAATCCTCTAATTGCTCAAATCTCGAACGATTATATCGCAAGCTATCGACGTTAACAAACGGTAATTTAGTTGATTTTTGCATTAACCGCAAGGTTTATAGAGAGATTGATAACCAATTATTGTTTATTTTCGTTTATACTCAGCTCAATTCAAAGAGAACAGAAACTATTATGCGAGAGCTTTACGCCACAATTGATCTGGGATCCAACAGTTTTCACATGCTTACTGCCGCAGTCGAACACGACGAGGTAAAAATTCTCGATTCAATTTCTGATAAAGTCATGTTGGCCGAAGGCTTAACTAAAGAGAATGGTATCGCCCCCCAGGCTATGCAGCGCGGCCTTGATTGCATTGAACGATTCAGCCAGCGAATAGTCGAAATTCCACCGCAAAATATTCGAATCGTCGGCACTAATACGCTTAGAGCAGCTAAAAATGCGAATCAATATGTAGAGCAACTGGAATCAATTCTCGATAAAGTTGAAATTGATATTGTTTCAGGCATAGAAGAAGCCCGTTTGATTTATTTGGGGGTCAATCACTCATGGAGCAGCCTGAATCAGTTAACCAGCAATCTGGTGATTGATATTGGTGGGGGTTCTACCGAATTTATTATTGGTAAAAATTTCAAGCTGAAACAAGCAGAAAGTTTGCGCATGGGATGCGTCGCTTTTCGTCGCTTTTTTCCAGACAATATGATTAGTGAAGATAATTTTAAACAGGCCTACCGCGCAGCTAAATATGAAGTGGCTCAAATTGCCAGTCAATTTAAACCTTCAAAATATGAATATGTAGTTGGTTCTGCTGGAACCTTAAAAGCAATAGAGCAAATACTCATTGCCAATCAATTAACTGACGAAGGCATTACCTTAAAAGGGCTAAACACTTTAAAAAGAAAGTTACTAGAATACACTCGCATGGAAGATATGCAGATTGAAGGGCTCAAACCCAATCGACTCTGTACTATTGTGCCAGGCATCGCCATTACACTAGCCATTTTTAAAACCCTGGATATTAAACAATTACATATTTCTCGTGGCGGATTAAGAGAAGGAATTTTATATGATTTGCTAGGACGTCATAAAAAAGAAGATGTGCGCGAACGCAGTATTAATGCTATAAAAAAACGTTACCGTATTGCGGAAGAACATGCCCGTATTTTAAAAAGAGTGACCAATAAACTGGTCAGTAACTACACCAGCAAACTGCGCTTTACCGGCGATGATCATTTAAAGTTTTTACGCTGGGCCGTACAATGCGCACGGATTGGTTTAGCCATTAACCACAGCCAGTATCAAACACACAGCGCCTATTTGATTAAACACAGTGAACTCAGCGGTTTTTCCATTAAAGAACGAGTCATTCTCTCGGCAATTATTTTGAATCATCGTCGTAAGATAAATCTTGAAATATTCGATACCATTCAATTAACCCCAGATGAAAAAACGGAAATCATACAAATCGTTTTCGTTGTCAGGCTCGTCATGTTAATTGCGCAAAATGGCAAGACTAATCAGTGTGAAGATCTCCGCTTGTTTTTTAAAAAATCGCAGTTTTATATTGAAACCAGCAAACACTGGCTTGCCGATCACCCATTACTTGCTCACGCTTTTCAACTAGAAAAAAAGTACTGGAAAAAAGCAGGTATCGAATTGAACATTGATCATCGGCCTATATAAATTGGATTCATTTATTTCAGTAATAAAAGCAGCAACCTAAGCAACATTATCTATTTATTACTCGCAGCTGACTACCCAAGAATACATTACGTCATAGCAAGTAGAGGCGAAAATGAAAAAGGCGAAGTGAATTTCCACTATAAGTATTGGCCAGCTTCATTAGTATAATGGAACAAAGTGTTTCTTTAGCCATCATAAACGATGCTAGGTAATCGGTCTGCTCCACCTGCGTAAACATCTTTCAATACTCCAACTTTTTCTAGATGGAAAAATTCATCAACTTTGTTTGGAACATCTCTCCCCAACTCACTACGATGCGTCCGCTCATTATCAACAATATTCCCTGTGTTCAACACTCGCATCATAACCTGCTTTATCCTTAGGCTTAGCTTTATTTACAATTAACCGTCGCTCAGCTTCCACCCGCCGCACATGTTTTTCACGAAACTTTTTGGCAATTCCTGCTGCGGTGGGATTGGTATCGAGCAATTTATAATACTCTTCCAATGGCCAAAAATAATTGGGATCATACTCACCATTTTCAGCCCGATACCGCTCTAAGTATTCGATTTGATTATCGCCCCAGCCATAATCACCAAGGAAGCCCTCTAATTCATATTCATCTCTGATTAAACAGTTATACACTATAATCGTTTGAATTTTGATGAGGTGGACTAAATCATCGATGACATCATCCTCGGTATACCAGGACTGAATAGTTAAGCCGTGGTAATGACCAATTTTTTCGACAATTCGCCAGAGGTGCTGCGGGAAGTTTTGTTCGTCGGTCAGTCACTATTAAAACTGTTTGATAAAGATATCGTCACGGGTTTTACATTCGGTATTGATTTCAAATTCGAGCGGGTTAGCTTCAAAAAAATAAGGGGCAAATAAAAAGCGCCTGCGGCTGCGCGATCTGACGTAGAATGGGTCGAATAACATGGTACTAAGTCCTTTTAATAGGTGTTCATTTTTTGTTTTTTTAACGCCTTTGTCATTTGCGTTTTGGTTGAAGTGGAGTTTTAGGGTACAGTGGCGTAGCCCCCCCTAAAACGGAGCGTAGACCAAAACGTCAAATGAACAAACTTGTTACAAAGTTTTTTACACCAGTTCTTCGTATTCAGGATAATTACTACCAGCGGGCCGCTTTGATATATAGGCTTGCTTTAGGTTTTCAGCTGCTTGGTCGTAAGTAAGAAGCAGTTCTTGAATCTCTGCTTTATCCCGAACTGTTTCTGACTGCAGAAGCCCCTCGAAATACTCGATTTGCTTTTTAACTGACTGAATACTTACTAATAGTGTAGATAATGCTAATTCAGACATTCGATAGTTTCCTCTTCCGTGACTCTGCATTTCTCGCTAGTTGATCCAAAAGCCGGATAAACTGAGTTTTTGGCATGTCGTGATTAGGACTAATTGAATAATGCGTAGCATTAAAGCGTTTATTGTAGCTATCTTTGGTAATGATAAGACCGACAGGGATCTCTGTCCCTTCTGGAATTTCAAAATATGTCCAGCTCACATCCCCAAACGCACCTGTGCGATCAAACAAAGATGTTCCCTGCCCCAAAAGAGATTTGACAATTTCTACGCCATTTTCTGATTTTACAACTTCTACATCCGGTGCTCTTAGAACACCAGAACGGATTTCTCTTTCTTCAAAGTCTGGGTAAAGCGGATTTTTGCTATTAGAATTTTTATGTAAAGACCTCCACAGAAATAGCGTTAGACTTCCGACATATATCCGATCAAGCTGGCCTTTTGAGATTAATAAATTTTCAATTGTTTTCACTTTGAGACTCTCCTTAATTTCAATGGGTGTTTGTAACGCTCAATTCAAAAATTCAGGTTGTAGTTTAACCTGAATATTTTGCAATTTCTTGTTAACTGTTGTTTGAATTCTGAGTATACCAATCAGACCAAACTCCCTTACTTTCTCGTTTCGAAGACCACCAATGCTTTTTGGGTAGCGTCTTCCAAACTTCATTAAACGAACAATGTGCCAAAGGATCTTTTGTGGCGTCAGGACGATTATCAATCAGGCCAGTAAGCGCTCTAACAATTCCACCTTGAACTCGATCAATTGCTAAATCAGCATCATCCTCAACTAAACCATAATCTGATACGCACATTCTGATCATTGATTCATATGAGTCTGATTTACGAAGTGAGTCCATCAGAGCAAATGTAAGTTGCTCTTCGGTCTTTCCTTCGATAATTTCGACAGACATATCATCTGTCCAGCCTTCTGGTAGTGTCATAATTTATTCAGTTAACGCCAAGCGCAGCCGCAAAAATGCGCAGCATTGTTTTTTATCTGATGCCGCATCTGGTTAGGCATTTTCGGCTGTTTCATAGTTTTCAATAATTACATCCACTTTCTGCTCGCCGCATTGGAGCACTTCACCTGAAGCATTTCTTGATAGGTCAACTCCTACCGGTTTAGAAACAACTAAGGTCTCGTTATCTTTCCATTCAATAAGCAGATCGAGCTCAGTTCCAAGTGAGTTAACTGCACCCGCTCCACGTTCTCCTCCAGCAAAGTCGACTATTACCTGAGTGTTACTTGAGCCCTCTCGCGATGCTTCTACAATATAGGCTTCGTGGCCGGCACCTGAAACAACGGTCATCGTCCTATTTATTTCGTATGGAGTTTCAGCGTCATGTTTTGAGCATGAAGCTAATATCAAAATAAAAAGACCAAGTAAATTTCTCATTCTTGTTGCCTAACGCTTATTGAATGCACCAAAGCAATATAATCTGCAATAGACATTCACTTCATTTTGAAATTCATTAATTATTTCAAAAGTTTACCTTAAATTAACCGATTAGCAAAGTGCGGAAAGGTTGCTTTATTTCTTATAAACAACAATTGCATTTAAGAATATAACTTTATTTTCAATCAGTTAAAAAATAATTAAGCAATGTATCATGCAATCGCTTGAACGTAACGACTTATTCAAGTGGTATAAAATAATCTAAAACAAGGATGTTTCACCATGAATAGTCAACAAAAACCCAAGCGACTTACCCAAGTTAGAAATAAAATTCGTGCTTTAAATTACTCACTCCAAACAGAAAAAACTGATGTTTACTGGATTAGAAAGTTCCTCTACCCAATCAATGTATTTCAAGTCTCAATTTTCAAATAGACTTTGTTAAACAACTGCACCCAAAAGATAGACAAGAAAAAACGGCTCAAGAATTACTAGGGCATTCAGGTGTGAGGACGGCTCAAATTTACACCCATGTACTCAATAGAAATCCAACTGGCACTTTAAGTCCATTAGATAATCTTTAATTCATTTTATCCATAATTTAATTAAGGTGTTTAAGTTAAAAAAAAGAAACAATATTTTTAAAATAAAAGATAAAAAGTCATTTCACTTTTTTATTTTTTCAGCCCATTTTTTTATACACAAAATGGCTTTTTATGATAGTCTAACCAAGCTTACGGTTGGAAAAGGTTAAGCCGACTTGCGAAGGAATAATTGATTAAAATGATTGATTAAAAAACTGAATCAATCGATTATTTTTTAATTTAATTGTTTCGTCGAAAAGCAGGTCAGTAAAAACCGCCAACCTTTCAGTTAGCGGCCATTCAAGGCGGGTCTTCGACCACCCACCCTGAACTGGCAAATGCAATTACCTGTTATTTTGAAAGCTAGCGTTAAATACAACCATTCATTTTTGGTGAATGGTTTTTCACTCTCATCAAATTTTTATAATAGCCTCTCTCAATGAAGCAAGCCGAGAGAGCAAATTATTTTGAGTAGCTGTTGGGTAATTCAAATCATTCATTGCAATCACTAAAAGTTCTACTAAGACGAAACAGGACACCCCATACTCATTAGAAAATGCGCAAAATCATTTTATTAAAGGTATGAATTTAAATAAGCAAATTTTTAGTTAACTCAAACAATAAGACTCATTAAATCATTACCAAAATCAGCTTTTGCTGAGAACTAACTACGCTTGAAATTTGAATTTTCATTAACAGCCAACTCAAAATTCAAAATAAAACCGACCCAATAATTTAAAACCCCAACATCTTTTCTTTTCCTAATTTTATATTAATTTAATCAAACCCAAATGATTAGAATAACGAGTTATGGTTGTCCTTATTCATGTGTTATAAAATCCACGATTATCAGCATGAAAACCGTCGAAAGTTACTGGCTTTAATCTGTGATTGAATTCATCCAACTTTTAGATAGCGGCACTTTGAAAAAATATGGTGGGGATTTGTACGTTTTAATTGACAAAGGGAGTCATACCAACGCCAAGCTAAGCGGCGCGCTTTACAGCGTCCGCTTAAGCTTTTTGTTAGCGTTCTTCTGGCACTAACTCTGCAAGAGGAATGNCGCGCTTTACAGCGTCCGCTTAAGCTTTTTGTTAGCGTTCTTCTGGCACTAACTCTGCAAGAGGAATGCCGGTATCACTTTCTACTTTTTTATACTCATCTTTGGCATGCATGAACAGCAAGCCTAAAGTATTCAAAAATTCTTCGTGATCCTCGATATCCCTAAGCGTTTCACTTTCCAACAGAGCTTGATTGAATTTTATGGCATCTTGTATGGCTTGAATTAATACAGGGGCCATATTATTACTAATGTTCATTATGCCGATACCTTAACTAATACAGCGGCTAGTCTGTTTAGTAACTGCTTGAAATTTAGGAGTGGCATATCGAAAGCCGGGGCAATTGTATAATGTTTGGCTCCTAGCGCTATATTATAACCATCTTCCACTACAGCTAGACCATGTGGTATATCAGTTCCGGCTGGGATTTTGTAATATTCCCATTTCCCACGCTTAAATACATTCGGTTTATCAAAAGTACTAATACCTCTTGGCCGCTCTTGAACCGATACCCAATCAATACCATTTTTCTTGTAGATTGTTATATCTGCTGGTCGCACTTTTCCATTATTTCTTACAATCTTCTCTTCTACCATAGAGAAAATGAAGTCTTTACTACTAAGGTTTTTTGCGCACCATAAATTTACCGGGACTCTTGTATCGAAGTATTTCTCTAGTTCGTTTGTATCAATAAGTAAATCTTTTAAACTTTTCATCTTTTCCTCCTTTATTAATGATTCTGGAAATTCTCGCTAACGCCGATATTTTTCGCGCATAGTTTTGCATCAAAAACATTGTCTAGTTATAAACTTAGTGACCATCAAATTACGATTCGGCAGGATCGACTTGAATTACATTACAATAACTTGATGTTGTCGGTGACGTATATATCGTGACATTTCGACCAAGTGTCCATGCAGTCATAATCATAGTAATCATCGCAGTATTTTCCTGCTTTATTTGCATCCATGCTTGGCCACTCGTACAATTCTCTGGAACGATACTTGAATCAATTCGAACCAAAATTCCTGTTGTCACACTAGTGATGTTGGTTATCTTCCCATTAACATGACCAGGGCCTATAGTTGCTCTGACTGAATTCGCCACTGTGAGTGCCAGTACTAGAATTATGATATTCCTGATTTTCATTGCTTCTCCAATTTGTGTTTATAACGCCGCAAGCACACGCGGTTTTGTAGTGGAAGCCTCAACGGAAAAACCGTCGCTGTGCCTGACTTTGTGATAGCTAAATGGGGTCTCTACAGAAATTAAGAATTTGCTCACCGAAGACCGAGACAGCCTTTTCTGATAGACGTTCATAAAACCCCGAAATCTCAATGCAATCATTACCCGCATCAGCAGCTTCATCTTCATCTTCATCTTCAGAGGTTGCGTTAATAAGTTTTAATCTATTCATTTCTCTAAACAAGGATTCCAGAACGTATCTAGCCTCCCAATCGTTAATGCTTACTTCCAGTTCTCGAGTGTTCGCCATTTACATCACCTCCTTTTTGAAGACTTTATGACATTTTAGGGCTAGCTTAGAGAGCAAGCCAATGAATTCATCAAGTAGCATATTCATCACCGAAAAAAATGCTGTAATGTAAGCCTTTCCTTTACTCGAATTCTCTACTTTTTTAAGTTCACCTTTCTCTATTAGATAGTAGCCAGCTTCCCTATAAGGTAGAACCTCAATATCCTCAGCTCGAAACTGATTGAGGTAAAAGCTCACAGGAAATTTATCTATTCTGTATTTGTCCATAGCTCTCTTGTAAAGCTAACGCCAAGCTTTGCGGAAACCGAAGCAACGCGTAGGTTTTCCGCAAGAGCTTTTTGTTAAATTTTTTTATATAAGATGATCAAACTGGCCTTTTTTAAAAGCAGATTCGACGTAATAAATAGTTTTTTCATATATACCCATTTGCACATCATCAAATTTCTCTTCATGCTCTTCACAATATTGAGGGTGTTCATCATCATAAAATGGATACATAAGCCTAGCTTTTTCCTTTTCGATAACAGCTAAACTTATTAGCGCTTCGGCCTCGCTATCACTTAGAAAAATTGGTGGTTTTGTATCTGGGCTAGAAAATGCCTCTTTTAAAGCCTCGTATCCCTCATTGTGTACGATTTGTGAAATCTCTTCCACAAGCTCAACCGGCATTAATACTTCGCGCTTAATCATGCGTTTTCAACCTTCAATAATACGCCTGGATATTTTTCCACTATTTTTCCGTCTCGGCCTATTTTTATATCGCACGGCTTCATTAGAGCCGCTAACTCCGTCAACAAAGCAGTAAGCTCAATTACGGACATTGGCCTAGATACGTTTAGCAAGGGTGATCTTTATCTTTGATGTTGAATACCAAATCCCCGGGAATTCTACTTCCCTTGGGAATAACCCAGACCTGACCCTCTAAAGACTTCTTGGCAAGCGTTTCCACACTATCGGAAAACGAGAGACCTTTAGTTGAATTTGGGTATACCGTTTCTAGGCCAGACTTGGGATCAATTCGAACATCTAAGTCTTTTCTTCGTGGGCCATCTGCACGAGCAATTTTTGGCGACCGTGTATTACCTCCGCCTCGAAATATACCATGTAAATTGTTATAAACCTTCCAAATTTCATCTGGCCCAATGATTGTAAACTGACCTTTTTCAATAGAGTTGACATATAAAACCTCCTTTTATCTTGTTTAATTGATACTCTTAAATCTAACGCCAAGCTGAGTCGAATGCGTCTTTTTGCATTTCGATTTCCTGCGTTTTGTTAGTAGCATTTCTCAATTTTAAGCTCCCTTCTCCAATATTCTTCGAGTGTTTTTCC
>NZ_JBFDAH010000024.1:0-75584 GCF_040719265.1 Aliikangiella maris
GTATGATCCCAATTATTTTTGGCCATTGGAAGAATATTATAAATTGCTCGATACTAATCCCACCGCGGCAGGTATTGCTAAAAAGTTTCGTGAAAAGCATACGCGGCGGGTGGAGGCTGAGCGACGATTAATTGTAAATAAAGCTAAGCCTAAGGATAAAGCAGGTTATGATGCGAGTGTTGAACAATCAGGGAATATTGTTGATAATGAGCGGACGCATCGTAGTGAGTTGGGGAGAGATGTTCCAGACTCTGCATTAGTAAAAGGAGCTGCATTTAGGCATCAAACAAAATGGAAGCCTAATGTAAACGGGCCTCGTTCAGCAGATGGTGCATTGAGGTTGGCTGATGATTATGGTGTATATATTGCGGACGATGTAAAAATTAGATTTGTCGATGATGATTTTTACGATAGTAGTTTTGGTAAATACGGAGATTCATTTGCTAGCTACGGACACGTAAAAGTTACCAATCCTAACCAGCAGTTAACTTGGAAGAATGTAATGTCTGATAGGGACGGTAACGTTAATATTTATGTTAGGAATTCAGTTCTAGATAGTGATGAAGGTATAGTTGCAGTTTTGCATCACGAAACTCATGAAGTAGAAGCGCTTAGAGATATTTTCGCGAGAAGAGTTTCTATTCCAGCAAGTGAATACCGTAGCTTAATTAACGATTCAACGCCTAACAATCTTCATTGGGAAGCAGTTGATATTGGAGATCAAGCTGTTTGGCAACTCAGACAAGATAGAGGTTATTAAAAATGAGTTCATCATCCTACAAAGAGTTTGTAGAAAAACACCTTTCTGATTGTGAGAGATATAATATTGCTGTCGAAGATGCAGCTTTTACTATCATGCATAAAGCAGAAGATTTTGAAGATGAAGAAGTGGTTGATGTTTTTAGTGCTTTGCCAAGTGAAATTAGAACCAATATTCAAAGTAATATATCTGACTTCGAAAAAACGGGAGAGTATCACGTTATATCAAGCACAGGAACTTCATTGAATTTGACTCTGTTAATGGAAAGGTTATCTAAGCTAATATAGCTTGTATTGAATAGCCTAGGTATTAACTAGGCTATTGTTCCAAACAATAAACCACAACTTTTCACAAATAAATATCCTGAGCATGAAATAGATGTGCCTAGAGTAGTTCCGATGGATCGGTTAACTCAAATCAGTGGAAACTATAATTACGTTGTTTTAGAAAATGGACAACTCGTAGTAGGGAAAACAGGGCACACTAGTTTAACAAGTGGAAATGCTGTCCAAGCAGCAGGTGAGTTAAGACTCTATAATGGTAATGTAAAATGGTTCGATAATGCATCAGGGCATTATCAGCCAACAGGTGATGCCATTGGTTCTATCGCTGAAAAAGCGTTAATTGATGCAGGATTAAAAGCCTCTGGTAAATATGTTCCTAAAGTTTGGGTTTTTGATTCTAAGTTGCCACGAGGTGGAAAATGGGTTCCGGCAGAATGATTATTGATGAAATAAAAAAAGAATTGCTTGAAGCAGAAAATATTTTAAATACTGAGTTTTCTTTCGAGCTTGCAGAGCCAAACTATATTCGCTGTATTGAGTTGATAAATGCAAACTCAGATATTAAAGATGACGTTGAGGCTTTAATAATTTCGATGTTTGAGGATAAAGCAGTTAGCAGTGAACCAATTGCTTATCTGATGTATTGCTTAAGATGGCCTAGAGTAAAAACGTGGATGGAAGAAAGTTTAAGAAATACTCCAGATGCAATTGCAACTGGTGCGCCAATGGAAAAGGTTATAGACGCTTATGATGATGATTGGGAAAATAAGGAGTTCTATAAATCAATTTAAATTATAGCCCAGCGATGCTGGGCTTTATTTTACCAACTTAGGTTAGCATCACTCAACCGGCAGACGCTCAGATTTGGTGCAGACAATCAGCATCCCGGCAAACATCATCACCTTGAGCTTGCGACCCACAGCAAAACCGCCCATCTCCAGCCATCAACCTGCGATACTGATTTGCGGTGTGGGCGGTCCGGGGGACTGGCAAAGCTCTGTGCAATGGAATGATTGAACGCTGGTCTCACAAAAAGCGAGCCGTCGAGAGTTGGGGTTAACGTCAATCTCAACGGTGGAATATTGAGCCTGATAGGGGCAAGCGTTTGAATTACAGGGTGAAATTGCCTTATCATCTGGTTTAGTCACTTTGACCTCCTCGTAAGGGCGGGGTGATTAGCTGGCCTTGGGTGTTACAGCACCCTTGGCTAGCGCTTTATATTTAGGATACCTGCTGCTGTTTAATCAGAGCCTCCAGCATATCCGAAATAAACTTCTGTTTGCTTCTAGGTAACAACCTCACTTGCTCAATCTGACGTTGCAATGTCGATGTAATTGTAAATATCCCAGTCAAGAACTTGCTTGATATCTTTTTTCGATTTAACCGGTAAGTTAGTGATAAAACTCCAACGGATAGGCTCTCTATTGTCTGGTGTTTCTGCTTCAATTGCGGAAATAAAAGTAATGGTTGTATCAGGGGACTGAGCCTCTTTTCCTATCGGTGGATGTAAGTCAATCGTTTTAACTCTAAGCGCTAAGGTGGTTGAAATTAATTCACCTTCTCTGTTAACAAACAAAGCCTAACGGTAAAATGAATATTTGACAGGTTTCAATAAAAAATACCTTTAATCCATAAAGTAATTGTGGTTAAAGTGAGTGGTTTAGGTTTTTTTTAGTGCGTTTTATTGGTTGGGTTTTATTGATTGAGTTTTATCAGGTAAAAATTTATTGAATCAAACGCAAAGTATTTTTTGAGTAGCTCAAATGGATTTTGTCGATTAAAAACCTTATAAAAATAAGGTTAATAATATTGGCTGATAATATCTTAAGAGCTGCATTTAAGATTTTTAAAATGAGTTTTTTTTAAGGTGTGTTGTTGCTTAATTCCACAGAAACTCCGTGGATTTAAAGGTGAAGTTTATCAAGAAAAATGCATTTTTATTCTGTATAATTCGTGCTACGTTTTATTCTGATTATTTTGACCAGATTAATAGTTTGATATGGTAAAAATGAGATTTTAAAAGTTCGTTTGTCATGAACGGTTTTCGTTCATTACTTTTGTTTAAGGCAACGCACCTAATAAGTTGTTTTTTAGAAACGGATTTTTTTCAAGTCTTTTATTTATTCCTAATAACGTTATTCTGGCCTAAGGTAAGTCTTTCAAACGAGACTTTTAAATTTATGCCATTAAATATTAATTCGCACATGCAAGAAGATAATTCGATCCCGCTATTTAGGCTAGCGTTTCGACCATTATTTTTATTTGGTACGTTATTTGCGGTAGTTGCCATTTCGTGGTGGGTACATTTCTGGCTGCAACCCTCTGGTTGGTTACCGTATGGGGGCCATATATTTTGGCATGCTCACGAAATGTTATTTGGTTTTGGTATGGCAATCGTTGCTGGTTTTTTGTTAACCGCAGTCAAAGCTTGGACTGGTGTACCGACCATTACAGGATCATTATTAGCTTTGTTTTTCTTATTATGGCTGGCAGGACGTATTTTAATGTCCGTCGATATTGGCGCACCAGCCTGGTTTATTGCGGTAATCGATGTCAGCTTTATGCTAATTGCTGCTGCGGCAATGGGCTACCCGATTGTTAAAGTTAAGCAATGGCGTAATCTGATGTTTATTCCAATTATGTTGGCATTTGCATCCTTAAATGCGATAAGCCATTGGGCCGTTGCTACCAATGATTTTGCTTTTGCAATGCAGGCATTACATACCACGGTAATTGTATTAGTGTTAATTATTGCTATTTTAGGCGGACGAGTGATACCGGCTTTTACTGCGAATGGTACTGGTCGACAGGCAAAAAGAAATATTCAGTGGCTGGAAACTGTCAGCATTGTTTCGATTATATTCTGCGCATTAATTGCACTCACCGGGTTCGATAATGTACCCTCGATTTTATTATTGGTTGCCTCGTTAATTGCGGCTGCATCAAATGGTTATCGGTTTGCACGATGGGGAATTGAGTATACGATTTCTACGCCTCTATTATGGTCATTACATTTTTCATTTATTTTTATTCCTCTTGGCTTTTTAATGTTAGCGTTGCAAAGCCTTGGTATGGTTGCAAGTATCAGTGCGGCATTACATTGCTTTACTGTAGGTGCAATGGGTGGAATGATTTTAGCGATGATATCTCGTGTTACTTTGGGACACACCGGTCGAAATCTGATTCCACCTAAATTATTAAGTGTTGCTTATATCAGTATTATTTTGGCAACACTGATTCGTGTTACTTTACCTGCATGGTTGCCGGAGTACTACCAAATGAGTATTCGTATTTCTGGTATTTTGTGGGTATTAGCATTTGTAATTTATTTATTCTTTTATGCGCCCATGCTGGTTACTCGACGGATTGATGGTCGGCCAGGCTGATTTTAATTATGTAATTTATCGATTTATTTTTTAACGTTAAACTAGTCAATACGAGGAGGCTTAATATGAGCAGTTGTTGCGGAAGTTGTGGTGGTACTGGCCACGGAAACAAAGATGAAAAAGTAGAAGAGAAAGCGTCGAACGAGCAAGAAGCGGAAAAAAAGGAAGAAGCTGAGCAAGATGCTTAAGCTGATGCTTGCATTTTCATCTAATAAAAAGCGGGATTTATTTCCCGCTTTTTATTGTTTTTTTCTCGATAATTTCATAGTTTTCAGCTTGAAATTTGAGATTTAAAACATTCTTTTCAGTGATATTTATCATCAATCGTGTTTTTATTAATCGTGTTTTTATCAATCGTATTTTTATTAATTGAAATACATTCAATGCAATCCGTAATTATTCAGGTAATTTCACCATTCAGTTAGTTTGACAATTCAGGCGATTTCAGCTTTTTCTTTAACGGGTTCAACCGTAAACGTTTGGCCAGAAAGATTATCCCACCAATTAATATTACGCTAACAAAGGTTAAATTAATCTGCGTTGCTGCCGTGTTAGGCAATAATGTTCCCCACTTTTGCCAGTAAATCAATAAGACAACTGCTAGCACCAGTAGTGTCAGATAAGTGCAGCAAGCTTTGCAATGTTTCTCGGTTTGCAATCGGCTAATGCCTAGTACTGTAGTGAGTAATATGACCCAAAAATAAAAAGGCTGGGTTAATCCCCATAAGCTGATGAGCAGAGTAATGCTTAGTGTAAGTGGTGTTCCCCAAACAAAAGCAGTCCAAATACGATTTAATGGTGTTTTATATTTGCGTCTGGCCAACCAGATATTGATGCCTGTTGTGGCAATAACCGTGAGCGCCAGCCCCAAAACACCATAAATAATTTTAACCCAGCCATTGGCAAAATGCCCAAAGTGTAGTCGATAAACTGAATAGGCGATTTGTCTTCCTATTGGGCCATCAGACAGTCCCTGGTGATTAATAAAACTACCATCGGACTGAAAGCGATACATTTCTGAATAAATTAATCTTCCTGGTAGTGTGGCTGCAATTTCGAGATATTGGTTGGGCGTATTAATTTTTTGAATGACCAGATAAATGGGGGTAGCTTGTGGCGCTTGTTGTTTAAGATTGCTCAGTGCTTGTGCAAAATTAATTGGTGTGACTGGTTGATTAACGATTGGATCATTGCCATAAACGGCTTCGATTACTGCTTGGCGATTGCCTTGGAATTCAATTGGTGCGGCGGCCCAAATTAATAAGCTTACCAGTCCAATGAATGCGCCCGTTAAGGCAATCATTAAATAAAACGGGATTCCCCAAACACTTAAGCGGTTATGAATGTCGGCCTGAGTGAGACGAGGATTGCGACCTAATTTTAATTGAAATGCATCTTTAAAAATTCGGGGATGTGCGAAAATGCCCGAAATGATTAAAGCCACCAGTGCTGCACCAAGTGCACCCACCACAATAAGTCCTAATGTGCTTGGTAAATGAAGGTAGATATGTAAGGCTTTTAAGGTATGTGTCCAGCCTTCTAACGGTGGCTCACTTAAGCTGCCATCTTGATTAACAAACCACTCTTGTTCATTGGCTGCAACATGAATTCTGGGTACGGCTGTCGTTGGAAGTACCACATAAAGTGAGTCGGGAGATTGTGAGGTTTGCGTTAAAAAACTGTCGACGGCAGTTTGAATTTGCGGCGCAGAATAGTCGGTATATTCTTGAATATTGGGTTGTTCCCAACGCTCAAACTCTTCAAAAAATACGACCAATGCACCGGATAAACAAATAAGATATATTAATGCGCCAATACTCAGTCCCAGAATTGAATGACTGTTCAGGGATTTTTTTATCAGTTGATTAGACAGTTTAAAATTTTGCATTTTGATTGATTTCGTTCATTGAACTAAGCTGATGATTAAAAGGTAGAATCTGCTGTTTTTAGCTTAATAAAAGCAAGAGTGAGCCCAGCAAACCGCTACAAGTTATCCAAAAAAAACGTACTCTTTTGTTTTGCTGCATACACCCCCAGTAAGCAAAAAAAGCCCAAAATAGGGGTAAAGTGAAGGCTGATAATACTAAAGTATTGGCTTGGTCAAACGGTAAAACTTTAAATAGTATCAAACTTAAAACACAACTGGTAAACAGAGCTAGTGGACCGATAACTAAAAAATCGAGTAAGCCTGAAATCAGTGTTTTTAATGAAAGTGGCGTTTTATTTTGCTTGCTTTGTACTGCTTGAGAACTGGGTTTTTTTTCTGGCTTTTTATTGTTTGATGTCTCTTTTAAACTGAATAAAATATAAAGCCAGGCACTTAAGGTCAGATTTAAACAAGCAAAGCTTAAACCAAACTCAACACCACTAAAACTAATCCAATAGTAAGTAGAAACACAGACTAAACCCCAGCCAATGATTAATCCCAAGCAATGAACCATATTAGACAAGTTTGCTTTTTTATTTTTTTTCCAGATAAAAAATAAACTGCCCAGCCCTAAAATATTAAATACAATACCGTTTAAAATCATTATGTGTTGTCTTTATCGAAAACCCACTGAGTTACTCAGTGAGTAAATGGTTTAAAATTGATAGCGAATATTGGCACTGATAGTTCTTGATTGACCGTAGAAACAGTCACCACGATTTAAACAAGTGGTAATTACCGTTTTATCGGTGATATTGTCTACATTCAATGTCAGATCGAAAGGTTTAACGGCATAACCCAGCATAAAATCAATTAAGGTATAACTGTCGGTTTCAGTTGGTGTTGGTTGGTTATTGATGTTGGTTTTAAAAAAGGTGTTACCCACATAGCGAATGCCTGCCCCAATTTTAATGCCTTGCCAAAAAGTTGTTGGCTGATAAGTTACCCAGGTGGATACCATTTGCTCGGGAATTGAGTTGAGCTTTTCGGCAAATTCATCTCGGGTATCAATTTGGCTATAGTTGGCATAAACATCCAGGTTATCCCATTCAAGTTGCGCTTCAACTTCATAGCCTGATATTTTCGCTTCGCCTATTTGAATTTGTTGGGTTGGATTTTGAGGATCGGCAACCAGTCTATTTTTTTCTTTACTTTGAAAATAGCTAGCGGTTATCAGATGTTCCGTATTAGCTGGTTGATATTTAAGTCCCCATTCATTTTGTTTACCCTGTTTGGGTTGATAAGGCTGTTGATTGGCATTTAAACCGTTAATGATATCAAAGGACTCACTGTAGCTAAAATAAGGTGATATATCTAAGTGAGTTAAATACATTAGGCCAAAGCGCTTGGTTGTTGCGGTATATTTCTGCTGGTCACTCCCAATTGTTTGAGTGGTGGCTCGGTCGCGTCTGGCACCTAAAGAAACAATCCATTGTTCATCGATTTTGATTTGATCCTGTATATAAATACCACTTTGTCTGGTTTTTAGTTTTGGGCTGTCTGCAATTGGTAGTTGGGCAATTGGCGGAATTGTCGTTTGACCATATTCTGGTTGATACACATTAAGTAAGCCGCCTGCATTAAAACCAAAATAGCTGTCGTTATTGGTGGTGGCATCTTGTAAGTCGTAACCGATAACCAACTGATGCTCACTATTACCCCAGGCAAATTGCGCGTGTAAGCGATTATCGGTGGTTAGCGATTTAGCATCGGCTTGACTCACATAAATTGAGCGAAGTAAGTGAGTATTATCGGATTGTAAATTAAATGGGTAAGCGTACATGGTGTAATAGTCGGCGCTGCTATCCATGTAGCGTATGGCGCTTCTGATTTGCCAGGTTGGATTAATATCATGTTTAATTATGCTGGTGATTGCTTGCTGATCGGTATTGTATTTATCAAAATCGGGCTCACTGACAAAACGATTCGCTGGAATTTGTCCTAATGGCGCTGGGATAATCGTGCCGACATGAGGAAAAAACTGGGTACTGGAACCCGACTCGTTTTGTTGAATATTTGCCAGTAAAGTCCATTCGGTATCGGCATTGATATGCCAGGTCAGGGCTGGTGCAAAGTAACGTGTGTTATCTGCAACATGATCGGTTTGCGTACCACTGTCGCGATACATGCCATTAATGCGAAATAGAAAACTGGCATCTGAATCCAGTGCACCAGTGTAATCAATTGCTAGTTGTGTTCGATCAAAATTACCGAGTTGCGCCCAAAACTCACCTTCTGTTGTGGCTTGTGGTTTTCTTGAAACCAGATTAACGATGCCGCCGGTCGTACCTTGTCCATATAATACTGACGCCGGTCCTTTTAAGATTTCTATTTGTGCCAGGCCATATGGGTTGGGTCGTGTATTATTGTAATGGCCATAAAGCATTTTCATTCCGTCCAGGTATTGAACGGGTGATACACCTCGAATCGCCGACCAGTCTCCACGTGTATCAACGCCAAATGGTCCGTTATAGACACCGGCAACATAGCCTAGCGCATCTTGAATGGTTTCGGCGCCGATTGCTTTAATGCGTTCACTGGTTAATACCGAAACTGACATCGGCGTTTCAACAATTGGGGTGTTATCTTTACTGGCTGTTGCGCTGACATACGAAATTAATCCTCGCTTTGAATAGATCGTGAGGGTTTCTTCTGGTTGCTCGTTTGCAGTCGTCAGTAACTTTTTTGGTGTTGCCTCGGACGCAGCCGAATTTTGAATGACTGAATCATTGGTTGGAGAAACTTCTGTTGATGGAACCGCTGATGATTCGCCTTGAGCCGGTGATACTGTCTGTGCTGTATTTTGTGTTTGTAAGGCTTCAGCGGCTACAACAAGCGGTGAGGTAACAGCCAGTACTAGCCAGCTGGCACTTATAACAGTTTGATTTTTCATGAGAATTTCCAAGTTTCAGGCATGTATTAAGAACTATATATTGCAAACATTAATCTAAATGATACGCATTATCAATATCTCTTTATGAGAAAAATTAGTTGATAGCTTAACTAACTGGTTTTTATTCGAGTCATATAGGACACATAATTTGTAACATTTGTCCGTTCATTCTCCTCCAACTTTTTTCTACAAAAAACCGTTAAGGGTTAGCAGAACAAATAATTTTTGCTGGGGAAAAATGTTTGATGAGTAAAATTGCCGATACTTCCGGTCAGGATGTGATTATTCAGCCGCGTGGCCGTTCTACAGGATTTTGGGTTGGACTAGGTTGTATAGTTTTTGCAGTTAGCTTTTGCTTCTGGCTGTTGTTGCCTAAAGTCATGCGCTGGTCTCAGGCCGAAATTTCAGTGCCGCTCGATCGCATTCGTATTGCTCAGGTAACACGCGGAGATTTTGTTAGAGATGTATCTGTACAAGGGCGAATTGTTGCCGCTGTTAGTCCGAAGCTTTATAGTCCCGCAGTAGGCACAATTACTTTTTTGGTAGAAGCTGGTGATGAGGTTAAACAAGGGCAGCAACTGGCAATGGTTGAAAGTCCCGAACTGGCAAATCAACTTAAACAAGAATCTGCCACACTACAAAGTTTAAAATTCGAACGCGATCGTAATCAAATTCAAGCAAAAAAACAGCGTTTGGAAAACCAAAAAATTATTGATTTGGCAACTGTAACGCTCAATGCTGCCAAACGAGAAATGCGCCGCGCCAGTGATGCTTTTCAAAAGACAGCAATTAGTCGGCTGGATTTAGAAAAAGCGCAAGATGATTTACAAAATGCCGAGTTTGCTTATCAACATGCGGTAAAAGATGCGGCATTAAATAAAGAAAGTCTTGAGTTTGAGTTGCGCACCAAGCAATTGGAAGTTGAGCGACAAACTCTACTGGTCGATGAATTACAGCGACAGGTTAATGAGTTGACCATGACTTCACCAGTTAACGGAATAGTTGGAAACCTAGATGTTGAACAAAAGTCATCAGTTAATAAAAATCAACCGATTTTAAGTGTCGTGGATTTATCCCGCTATGAAGTGGAGCTGGAAATTCCGGAAACTTATGCCGATGACTTAACTATTGGTATGGATGCCGAAATTAAACTGACTAATCAAGTCTATGCCGCCAAACTTGCCTCTATTTCTCCCGAAATTCAAAACAATCAGGTGACTGGTCGAGTGCGTTTTTCGCAACAAATACCGCCTGGACTGCGCCAAAACCAGCGTTTAACAACACGTATTTTGTTAGATTTTAAAAGTGATGTGTTAATGGTACGACGAGGACAATTTTTAGAAAGTGGTAGCGGTAAAGTGGCTTATCTTGTGAAAGATGGGATGGCTGCAAGAATACCAATTGAAGTAGGCGCACGCAGCTTAAGTAATGTAGAGGTGCTCGAAGGTTTGGCTCAAGGAGATACCATTATTATTTCCAGTACCGAACAGTTTAATGGCGTTAACAATGTTTTACTAACGAATTAATTTAAGCGGGCCAAGACAAATCAATTAAAACGAATGAAATCATATGAAATGGGGAGAAAGTTATGTTTGAAATGAAAAATGTCAGCAAAGTGTATCGTACTGAACTGGTTGAAACTCATGCGCTGAAATCTTTTAATTTATCGGTTAATGAAGGTGATTTTCTCTCCGTGACAGGACCATCCGGTTCGGGTAAAACAACTTTTTTAAATATTGCCGGTTTACTAGAAACTTTTAGTGGTGGTGAGTATCGGCTGGATGGTGAAAATGTTAATGGTTTAAACGACAATGCTCGTTCACGCATTCGAAATGAAAAAATTGGTTTCATTTTTCAAAGCTTTAACTTAATTCCTGATTTGAATTTATTTGATAATGTTGATGTGCCTTTGCGTTATCGAAAGCTTAAAGCACCTGAGCGAAAAAAGCGGATTGAAGAGGCTCTTGATCTAGTCGGGTTAGCCAGTCGAATGAAGCATTTACCGGCACAACTGTCTGGTGGGCAGCAGCAACGTGTTGCTATTGCTCGAGCTCTGGCTGGCGCGCCGCGATTTTTACTTGCCGATGAGCCTACCGGTAATCTCGATTCGTCAATGGCTAGAGCAATTATGGATTTACTAATAGAAATTAATCGTGATGGTACGACGATTATTATGGTGACACATGATCCTGAGTTAGCTAAAGAAACGCATCGTAATATTTATGTTAGAGATGGTAAGGTTTTTGAAACAACGGAAAATAGTATTCAACAATCATCGGCTGTGGGTGAATCGTTCTCGTCACAGTCATCAGCTTTGCCGCAAGTCGAACCGGTTGCTGGTTAGTTAGGGGGCAATGATGTTAGGTTATTATTTTCGTTTGGCGTTTAACAGTTTAAAACGCAACCCCGTATTAAGCAGTTTAATGATTATGGCGATCGGATTGGGCATTGGTGCCTCAATGACCACGATTACCGTGACCTATATGATGGGGACTAATCCGATCCCCGCAAAAAGTGAGCAACTGTTTTATGTGCAGCTCGATAGTTGGGATCCTGAGCGTCCGGCAAGTGAGCCCAATGAGCCGCCAGATCAAATTACCTATATCGATGGTATGAATTTGATGCGGGATAAAAAAGCATTCCGGCAAACATTGAACTCAACTGTCAGTGAAGTGATTCAACCTGAAGGTGATGATATTAAACCGTTTGATGCAATGGGGCGTACCAGTTTTGCAGATTTTTTTACGATGTTTGATGTCCCATTTTTATACGGAAATGGCTGGAATGAGTCAGATGATAATAATCGTGAACTGGTTACCGTACTCAGTAAAGCCACCAATGAAAAAGTTTTTGGTGGTAAAAATTCAGTTGGACAATATATTAAAATTGGACCGCTGCAATTACGTATCGTTGGTGTATTAAATGACTGGCACCCTGTACCAAAGTTTTATGATGTGACTACTGGGGCATTTAACGAGCCTGAGGATTTTTATATTCCTTATAACCTGGGGATTGAATATGAGTTATCTCGTGCAGGCAATACTAACTGTTGGAAATCACCAGAAGGTGACACCTTTAAAGAGTTTATTAATTCAGAATGTGTTTTTAGCCAAATGTGGGTTGAACTGCCAACGCTAAGTGATAAGCAGGATTATTTGGATTATTTAACTAATTATGTCAATCAACAAAAATCACTCGGGCGCTTTGAACGGCCGTTGAATAATCAAGTCCGCAATGTCATGGAGTGGATGGAAAACCAGCAAGTAGTTTCAGATCAGTCAAAAGTTATCACCAGTCTTGCGCTGATGTTTTTGGTAGTGTGTTTGCTAAATACCGTTGGTTTATTGCTCTCAAAATTTTTAGGTAAGTCGGCCGAAATTGGTTTGCGACGAGCTTTAGGTGCAAGCCGCAATGAATTATTTCGCCAGCATTTAATCGAATCTAGCATTATTGGATTAGGTGGCGGATTGTTAGGATTGTTTTTAGCCTGGTGTGGCTTACAAGGGATTGCGGCGCTGTGGGGTGATCAAATTGGTCAGTTAGCTGATATGGACTGGGTAATGGTGATCAGTGCTGTTGTGCTGGCAATTTTTACAACCATTATTGCTGCACTTTATCCAACATGGCGAGCTTGTAGTATTGCGCCAGCGTCTCAGTTAAAAGTTCAATAGGAGAACCGGTATGCATTTTATGCCAATCATTCGCGCCTTATTGCGCAATAAAACGGGCGCAATACTCATTGCTGCCCAAATAGCGGTCACTATGACCGTCATTGTCAACGCGATGCATATCATTGTTGATCGCAATCAGTTAATGTCACGCAGTAGTGGCGTTGATGAAGCCAATTTGTTTTATCTTTCCAGTACCGGTTTTGCCGATAATTTTAATGAACAGCAAGTGATACAAGCGGATTTATTAAAAATTCGTAATACTCCGGGTGTCATTGATGCTTATCAATCAAACTCCGTTCCTCTGCGTGGCGGTGGCTGGTCAATGGGATTGGCAACACAGCCTGGCAACGCTGTTGATTCAACCGGCGTAGCAATTTATTTTGCCGATGAACATGCGATCAACACTTTGGGGGTTGAATTGATTGCTGGCGAAAACTTTAAGCCTGAAGATATCAGTTGGCGTCAACGGTCTGAAACGAAATGGCCGGATAAAGTGATTATAACCAAAGCAATGGCGGAATCATTGTTTCCTGATGACTGGCAAAGTGCTGTTGGTCAAACGGCTTATATCGCCGAAACACAGCCGGTTACCATTATCGGCATTATCAACAAATTACAAGCGCCCTGGAATGGTTGGAGTGGTGTTGAGCGATCATTGTTATGTCCGCAGCATACTTTATTTGGTTCGACCCGTTATATTATTCGTACCGAACCTGGTATGCGGGATAAACTGATGCCACAAATTGAATCTATGTTAGCTGATTCCCAGCAAGGTCGAATTTTGCGAGGTATGCGCACAATGGAGGAGACTCGTGAACGTAGTTATCGAGGGCATCGCGGTACTTCAGTTGTACTGACCACATTAATTGGTGCATTGATGGTTGTTACTGGACTTGGTATTGTCGGGTTGGCTTCGTTCTCGGTGAATCGTCGCAAAAAACAAATTGGTACACGTCGTGCGCTGGGTGCAAACCGAGCCAATATTTTGCATTATTTTATGGTAGAAAATTTTATTATTACCAGTATTGGTGTCAGCTTGGGCGCGTTGATGACATTGGGTTTAAATATGCTACTGGTTGATATGTTAAGTCTAACGCCAATTCGCTGGTTTTATGTACCTTGTGGGATGCTCGCGTTATTATTTATTGGGCAACTTGCTGTGTTAGGACCGGCGCGCCGTGCGTCAATGGTGCCACCAGCTATTGCAACACGAACAGCCTGATTGAAATACTGTTAATAATCGCCCATTGGATCCAGTTCAACCCGCCAGCGAACTTTGCTGGCGCTTTTAAGTGCCTCAATATCATTAAGCGTGAGTGCTAAGAGTTGATGCAGTTGATTACGACTGGTTGTTTGCAAATATAATTGATAGCGAAATTTTCCCGCTTTTTTGGTGTAAATTGCGGGAGCAGGTCCGAGTAATTCAACATTCAGATTTTGATAACGTAGCAAGATTTCTTTGACGTCGTCTAAAAATTTTTGAGTAGCGTTTAAATGGGGTGATTCGGCCTGAAACATTGCGCTGTAACTAAATGGCGGGAGTTCTGTTTCAATTCGCTCTGCCAGTGCTGCATCTGCAAAGCTGGCATAACCTTCAAAAATGATTTGGTGTAACATGGGATGTTCGGCCAAATGGGTTTGAATGATCACTTCTCCTGGTTTGTTGGCACGACCAGCACGCCCTGAGACTTGGGTAATTAGCTGAGCGGCGAATTCGGGGGCTCTGAAGTCGGCACTGTACAGTGCACCATCCATGTCTATCAATGCAACCAAAGTGACATCAGGAAAATGGTGACCTTTGGCCAGCATTTGGGTGCCAATTAAAATATCAATTTCCCCCGATTTGACGGCAGTCACAAATTCTTGCATTGCCGATTTGCGGCGAGTGGTATCGCGATCAATTCGTGCCGTTTTTGCTTGAGGAAAAAGTTGACGAATACTTTCTTGTAAACGTTCGGTGCCATGACCTACTGGAACCATTTGTTCGCTGTAACAATCCGGGCATTGTGCTGGTGCCTTGCGCGATGAGCCGCAATGATGGCACTGCAAAAAGTGATTTTGGTGATGATAAGTAAAATGAATATCACAGCGAGAACAACTGCCGCTCCATCCACAATCGTGACATAGCAATACAGGGGCATAACCACGGCGATTGAGAAATAGTAAAATTTGTCCCTGCTGATTTAAATGCTGCTTGATAAGTTGTATGAGTTCAATCGATAGACCCTGTTGAATTGCCTGCTTTTTTAAATCGATAATCCGATAATTTAATTCATTGGTTGCCTTGGCCTTTTGGGTTAAGTGAATCGCTTCTATTTTGCCTTTGTGGACATTCATTAAGGTTTCCAGTGACGGAGATGCGCTACCTAACACCACTGGAATATTCTCAATACTGGCTCTTACCAATGCGACATCGCGCGCCGAGTAGCGAAATCCTTGTTGCTGACGGAATGATAAATCATGTTCTTCATCAAGAATAATAATGCCCGGATGCTTTAACGGGGTAAATACTGCCGAGCGTGTACCAATGATAATGCTTGCCTGGCCAGAACGGGCTTTTAACCAGTTTTGTAATCTTTGCTGATCGGTCATTGCGGAATGCAATAATAAAATTTCGGCATTAAAGCGTAATTGGAATCGGCTAAGGGTTTGCGGTGTTAAGCCAATTTCTGGCACTAGTACCAAGGCTTGTTTGCCGCTGGCCAAGACTTTTTCGATGACTTGTAAATAAACTTCGGTTTTGCCTGATGCAGTAATACCAAATAGCAAAAACGATTTAAACTGATTTAACGATTGATTAATTTGTGAGACGGCTGCTGCTTGCTGAGCATTCAAGTCAAGCTGATTATGGGAATGTATTACTGAACCGCGATGATGATTCTGATTATTGTCTGATACCTGCTGAAACCGGCGGATTACCCAGTTTTTTCCTGCTAAGCTTTTCATGGTTGCTAGGGAAAGTTGATGCTGTTGCAACTGTTCATGTGCGATACCATCAGCATGTTGGCTTAATGAATCTAGTGCAAGCCGTTGTTTCACTGCATTTTTTGCCAGCCGGTTCTGTTGCAGTGCTGCTTCGCCTTGTGGCGTAATGCACCAGCGGCTTTCGCGGGGCGACTCGGCTGGTTGACCCTTTTGCAGTGCGACTGGCAAGAGGGTTTGCCAAATTTCGCCCGGCGGCGCATGATAATATTTTTCAAGCCAAAAGTATAATTGCAACAAACTGTCTGGTAGCAATGGCGAACTGTCGATAATCGACAACAAGGTTTTTAGTGCCGCGACTGCTGGTGGATTCGCTAACAGGCTTTGTTGTTCTCCCGGTTGTTTGAGTAAAGCCGCAGAATGCGAGGATGCTTGATTATCAATATTCGCAGCATGAGTTGATGCAGCGAGTTTGCTGGTTTCCTCCCACTGTGCAACAGACAGGCACTCAGTAATGATGCCTATTTTTGTCGATTTGCCAAAAGGTACTTTTACTCGCATACCCGCTTGTGGCTCGATGGCATAGTCTGCGGGAACCAGATAGTGAAATACTCGTCTGAGTGGTACAGCTATTGCCACACCAACGACAACGCGATGTTCCTGTGTATTCGCTGCTAAATTTAAAATTGAGTCCACTCGAAGTAAAGTCCGCTAGAATTTAAGTGCTATTGAGGTTTTATACCAATGAATTTGGGACTGTTAGATGCTCAGTCTAGTTTGTAGCACTGCGTTCTACCCAAAATATTTAAACTTAATCATTATTTACCACCGACAATTTTGCTGCTAAAAAATACAATAATATTGGTGTTGGATAAACAATTAGCCAGCTATTGTGAGCTAATCAATAGCTTTTCTCAAGATCCGTTAACTACTTTTCGTTTACGTTAAGGTCAAAGGTAATACTTGCTGCAAGTATCAAACAGTTGAAGATAAAAATACAGGTATACCGATTTGTCATGTTTCATGCCAAATAAAACTGACCTTAGGGGATAGTTAAGTTTGTAAAAGCTCACTATAATCGATACTGGCTATAAACTGAAAATATTGGCTGTTCTGTAATCAATATCTCAGTTTTCTGTTAGAAAAACCGATAACGAGTACAGGTTTTAATCGGAGTCGAAAAGGGTATTAAATTAATTGAATCTCGAGCAACAGGATAACGTGAAGGTGGCAAATTTAAGCGTTAATTAGCAAAAGGTTTAATACTTCAACATGACCCGACTCATAATATTGAAACCACAATCAAGTAATATAAATAGAAACACTCAATCTGTCGTTTCAACAATAATACTACAGACTTAACCAATAAACTGATTAAACAAGAAAATACTCATGACAACACAAAAAAAACGACCGTTATACATTCGCTATGCGGGCCCCGTGCTATTAGAAACACCCTTGCTCAATAAAGGTAGTGCCTTTACGGTTGCTGAAAAGCAGGCGTTTAACCTCGAAGGATTACTGCCGGCAACTATTGAAACCATTAACGAACAAGCGCAACGAGCATACCAGCAGTTTTCGCAGTTTAATAACGATCTGGATAAACATATCTATTTGCGCAATATTCAAGATACTAATGAAACGCTTTATTTCAAGTTGATTACCAGTCACCTTGAAGAAATGATGCCTATTATTTATACCCCTACAGTAGGTTTGGCTTGCCAGAAATTTTCGCAGATTTATCGACGCAAGCGTGGTTTATTTGTATCTTACCCTGATCGTGATCGAATTGATGACATGCTGCAAAATGCGACCAAACAAAATGTTAAAGTCATTGTTGTCACTGACAGTGAGCGCATTTTAGGACTTGGTGATCAGGGAATTGGTGGTATGGGCATTCCGATTGGTAAATTAGCTTTATATTCTGCCTGTGGTGGTATCAGTCCTGCCTATACATTGCCGGTGGTTTTGGATGTTGGTACTAACAACCAGGAATTGCTGAATGATCCCATGTATATGGGCTGGCGTGAAAAACGTGTTTCCGGCGAGGAATATTTTCAATTCGTTGATGAGTTTATTCAGGCGGTGGTTCGTCGCTGGCCAAAAGCGTTGATTCAGTTTGAGGATTTTGCACAAGCGAATGCCACCCCATTATTGAAAAAATATCAAGACGAATTATGTTGTTTTAATGATGATATTCAAGGTACTGCTGCGGTAACGGTTGGTACTTTGTTGGCTGCCTGCCATGCACAGGGAACCAAGCTGCGTGATCATCGCGTGGTATTTGTTGGTGCGGGATCTGCCGGTTGCGGTATTGCTGAACAAATTGTTGCGCACATGCGCGATGAAGGATTAGATGAAGCTGAAGCAATCAGCCAGATTTATTTAACCAGCAGTAAAGGCTTATTGACTGACGATATGTCGGTACGGGACTTTCAACAAAAATTTGTTAAATCAAAAGCCGAAGTTGCACAATGGAGCAGCGATGGACAGAGTATTACCTTGCTTGATTTAGTACGCGAGAGTAAACCGACTATTTTGATAGGCGTATCGGGAGTCGCGGGGCTAATTAGTGAAGAGGTAGTAAAAACCATGTTTGCCTCGTGTCCTAAACCAATTATTTTACCGTTGTCTAACCCAACATCAAAAGTGGAAGCTTTACCAGAAGATGTTATTCGCTGGACTAATGGACAAGCTATTGTTGCGACAGGTAGCCCATTCGATGTCGTTAATTATGAAGGTAAGAAATATCCAATTGCACAATGTAATAACAGCTATATTTTTCCGGGAGTAGGACTTGGTGTGATAGCCAGCGGTGCACGCCGAGTGACTGAAGAAATGTTCATGACATCAAGTGAAGCATTAGCAGAATGTTCGCCATTGGTTAAAGGAGAGAGTCAGCATCTATTACCTGCACTGAGTGATATTCGCGAAGTGAGTCGCTATATTGCCATTCAGGTTGGCTTAAAAGCGATGGAACAGGGCGTTGCAACTAAAGTTGAACCAGAAGTCCTGGAGCGAGCAGTTGATAAAAACTTTTGGCTACCCGAGTACCGTGAATATCGACGGACTTCATTTTAAACGGCGTCTGCCAGTATTTTTTAATTAAATATTTGGCAGGTGTGTTACGGTAATTTTCAAAGTGGCTTTACTCGTTTTAATTTAATATAAAAAATTAAATAAAGCCACTTTCTCTTATTTTAGTGTCACTTCTTGAAAGATTAATCTCTCGATTGTGTCGCATTTTAGGTTGTCGTTATTGATTCTCGATAATCTTTTTTTAGCCGCTTATGTGTGTGCTAATTAACATTTTTCATGTTAATTATTTACAGTGTAACCCCACTTTTTTTAGTTATCTACAATACCTTGCTTTTAAGATCATTTTTCATTTTCTATAAGGTGTTTTTTTTAATCGCATAGATTAAATTTATTGTTTATAAATTTAAAAAATAGCCGAGTTAGTTTTTCTTTTATTCGTTAGAAAAATAATTATTAATACTTAAACTTTGCTACCAACATTTTATATTTTATGTCGCTAAATTGACATTTGATGTTAATATTTTTAGCTGTGAATATTATACCTAGTGCACAAAAATATATTTTGTTTTAATTCCTTCGCTGGCCAGCAACTAATATTAAATAATTATGTTAGGCAACTTAGTCAAACCTGCTTTTACTATTTTTTTTAGAATGTTTTTTTATTGCATTTATTAAAGTTCTAAAAGTAATTGCTGACTTTGTTGCTTTAAATAATGAGGATAAAAAATGAAAAACAACTTAAAAATAAAATTATGTGCGCTGGCAGTTGGATTTAGCTCGTTAATTTCATCGACACATCTATTAGCTTTGGAGGGTAATGCATTACATCAAAAAGTAACTTCAATGGAAACAAATGGTGCTGAATTTCAGTCATTTGATTTATTTGCAACAGTCGAACCTGGTCAGCATGCTATGCAGATGTTAACTGCAACTGAGTCAGATAAAAGACTTGATATTCAAGGTGCCGAATTCTTTAAAGTCAATATGCAAGGGTTAAACTCGTTAAAGCGCAGTGCGGCAAATGGCATTTCACTGAGTATTCCGTATGGCCAAAAAAATGGTAAAAAAGAAGGTATTAAGGTTAAACTTTTTCAGAAAAAAATATTTACAGATAGTGCACAATTCATTCGTAAAAATGGTATGAATGATAAAGGGCAAGCGATTTCACCAGATGATATGGATTTAGGTATTCACTATCAAGGAATCGTTGAAGGTGAAGAAAACTCAATAGTTGCTATTAGTATTTTTAAAAATGGTATTGAGGGGCGCTTACATTCTACTCAACATGGCGATATTAATTTTGGTAAACTTCGTGATGTAGATGGAAAAATAAGAGCATCTAACAGTGAACTTGCTGATTCTCATGTCATGATTCGTATGAGTAATCTCGAACATGCAAAGCCAGATTTTCAATGTGGAAATGATTCTGCAATTTCACCCTTTGAAAATAGTGAGTGGGAATCAGGGCTAACCAGTCGCCAACAGTACTCATTTGATAATATGAATGGCTTTACCGATGCTAAAGCAGCGAGTGATTATGAGTTTAAAGTAAAAACGATTTTATCCGGTTATTTGGTGTATGAAATTAAACAAGCCGGCTGGAGTCTGGATAATTGGGTCAGCTCTGTTTTAAATCAGGTTTCTGCTGTTTATGATGTCAATGACATTACTATGCTGAGTAATGGTTATATCTGGTATGACACTAATAACTCACCAACCTACGATAAGAACAATGGCAATCAGCTACTAACAGATATACATACTTATGATGGTAGTAATACCAAAGATAGTGATGGTTCATTATTGCTGACTTCATCTAAATGGTCTGCCACCAGTGGTGGGTTAGCTTGGGTGAGAACAATGTGCAGTACCAATCAATATCGAGTCGGTTGGGCGGCGTTAACACCAAGCCATTCTTATTTTCCCACCTATTCATGGACGGTTGATGTTTATGCTCATGAAATGGGACATATTGCGGGTTCTGAACATACTCATTCTTGCAAATGGAATGGCAATAATACAGCGATAGACAGTTGTGGTCAGATTGAAGGAACTTGTGCTGCGCCAGGAAGACCTGCAAAAGGCCAGGGAACTGTAATGAGTTATTGTCACTTTAATGTGGGCAAAAATCCTGCGCTTGGTTTTGGCTCGCAACCTGGTGCGAGAATTCGCAATCACATTTATAGTTGTGCTTCTCGCTAATGAAATGACTAAAATAATTACTTGTATGAATCTTTAGTAAAAAGTAGTTTTTTAGTAAGACAAACCAGCTTAAGCTATTGAATTTTTTATTGATTCGATAAGCTGGTTTGTTACTTATCAGTAAATTTTTGAATGGCGGCTTTTTCCTGAAAATTCTTTCTTAGTCATTTTTGCTTACTGCTAATTCTCAATCGGTATTCACATATCGTAATGAAATATTTTTAGGATGAACCGATGAAGGAAGTAGCGATAAAACAATCATAGCAAACATAAATAAACTGTCGTTTAATGGTAGCTTTTCATTAAGAACTTCCTGCATAGACTCTTCGCGCATACTATGCGGACCTTCGATTCGGTAACAAGCTTGGTTAAATGAATAAAACCACATTTTGACAAAAAGTTTAGGGTGAAGAAGTAATTTCCACATAGGAATATGACAGCCAATCTCTTTTGCAATGGCATCAAGAAACATAATTTGTGACGGCATCGATTCGGTATGTCTTGGGCTGAGGCTCATCCAGTGCTCTTCCCACTGTTTTTCTTTCTCTATCCTTTCCATTAAATTATCGGGCAAATTAATATTGTTGCTGCATAACTGGGCAAAGTATCGAGCCTGCATTTCGGCGCAAATTGGTATACCTCCGCTGATAGGTCTTAAAAAGCCAATCATCGCTAGTCGCCCATTGCAATCTGGATGAAATGCATGTTTATAGAGGTTTCTTACATTATTGTCTTTGATTTCAATATTCTTGAAAATAGAAAAGTCTTTTAAAAAGCCTGTACATAAAACAATGGTGTCGAATGCTTGCATGGTTGTATCTTTAAAGTGTACGGTATTACCGTCGATATAGTCGATGCCTGTCTCTTGAACTTTAATTTTTCCATTGATAATGTTAGGTACAAAACTGACGTTCTTGCAAAATATAATTTTTTGTGACCAATTGCCTGCACCTTTATGAGAAGTTTTGTTCCAGCGGTCAATGAAGTCTCTAACTTCTTTGGTGTTTTCTGTATACATATCAACTTTAGATGGATAGGCTGGCTGACCCATATCGTTTATTGAGCTAAGTGTTTTTTTACTGTGATCAATACCAAATAACTTGCCTATAAGTTTTAAGGGAATTGAAAGCAGCCCATATAAGTTGACGACAGAAATAAATAATTTTTTGAGAAACCAATTATCCTGACTGAAAGATTTAAGTTGGTACTTAAAGCCTGTAGAACGGATCCACATTTCATGATGGTGTGACCGCGTTGTTAAACTGTCAGTAGCATAGTGACCATAAATTAATCGTGGCAGTAAAAACGTATGAGAGCGAATAGAAACGGTACAAGATTCAGAGACATTTGATATTTCTCGTAAAATATCGGCACTTGACTCTGCTAATCCAATCACTAACACTTTTTTTCCAACGAAATTTCGATTGTTTCGATATTCACTTGAATGAATCACATTACCTGAAAAATTTTTAATTTCGGGAATCTCTCTATTAGGCTTTTTGAATGGACCACTACAAACAGCAAGTGCTTCAAAGTTATATGTTTTTATATGAGCATTACTATCCCTCACAACGATCGACCAACTGCCATCTGCTTGATGAATAATTTCTTCAACCATGGAGTTAAACTGGATATGTTGCTTAAGCTGATAGTGCTCACAATAATTTTGCAGATATTTTAAGTAGCCTTTATGATCGGTAAATGTTCGCTCACCTTTATGCATAAAATCGGAAAAAGCCATCATCTTCATTGAAATTGTGAGCATTAAATTGTCGTAAGCTTTCATTTGATCTTTATCATCAGGTGTACGATACCAGATGCCGCCAATATCTTCATTCTTTTCAAAGCAAGTCACTTCATGGTTTTCATCAATTAATTGTTTAATTGTGGTTAACCCAGAAGGTCCTGCGCCGATGACACAAACTTTCATAATGATTTCCTTACATTGGTTTAAATTAATGTTAATTCTTTTTTTGAATTTCAATTTGAGTTTCTTGATATTATGGTTAAGTGATTTATCAGAATAGCTGATAAAGCAAGCTTATAAATTGACGTTTTAAAATATTTTAGTCTTCTGTTTTTTTGTTTTTTGATAGGCATGTCTCAAGTCTTTGAGAGAAAAAGTAGAAATGAAGATAAAAAAATTAATGGTAATTATTTTGGGAATGGCATTAAAATGAGTTTTTTTCTGACTTAACTTGTTCTAAATTTATTATCATTGCTGGATGGCGAAGTTTAATTTTGCGAAGCCCTTTATTTAGATAAACATATCCACGTAAAATAATTTTTTTACCAACTTGAAGCTGTTTTAATGACACTGTTTCTGACTGAAACGTCGCTGACTTAGTCGTCATTGATTTGACTTTTTGTGATGAAGGAGAAAAATACGGTTGGTCTTTTTTAGAAATAATTACCCACAAAGTATGATCTAAATGAAAGTGAAATTCACTACGCGTTAATCGTATCTCTGTAATTGTCCCTTGTATTTGATGGAATCCAGATGAATATTGTAAATTTTTAGCTGCAATAGGTTGAAATTGATTGTTTTGCCAAAGGCCTGCTTTTTTGTTTCTGGCTGTTTGTTCGGCTTGTTGTAAGCAATCAACAAACATTATATTAGGAGGAATGACTAGTAACTGAGCAAATCCAGAGGTAAGCATCGCCGAATTGATGAATTGACCTTTTTCATTGAAAGCCAGTGCTAGAGTACGGCCATATTTATCCTGACTGCGCACATCTGGTAGCCAATAGATTGGTTGTCCTGGTTTAACTAACTGGTGAAGATGATGTTGTGCTGATTTTGCTAAAGGCTCGGCTGGCTTGGTTGAGCGTGGGTTTATTTCTGGTGCGTTGATGTGCAATAACCGGAGTTTATGCCCACTATGCGTATGGATCGTGTCGCCATCAGGAATCCAGCGTACCGTATCGGTTTGAAGACTGGGTTTAAGCGTTGCAAAACTAGGACAGAGTTCTTGCGCTTTGGCTAATACAAAACATAGTGGTAAAACACAGACAATAAAAAAGACGCTGGAGCGCGTCTTTTTCGAAAACTGGCATTGCAAGGGAATGCAACTATCAATTGTTGACTATTATTTGTTCAGCGAACGAGAACCAAAACGTTTACGGAACTTATCAACTCGGCCACCAGTATCAACCATTTTCTGCTTACCCGTGTAAAATGGGTGACAGGCTGCGCATACATCAAGATTGATGTCTCTACACAGAGTTGAACCTACTTCAATGGTATTACCGCAGCTGCAAGTTGCTGTAACTGTTTCATAATTAGGATGAATTTCTGCTTTCATTGTGAAATCTCTTGTTTTTGCATATCGCCAGATGGGCCAGTTTATCTATAGCTAAATGCTCTAAATATTAAGTTTTTAGAGTTTCAAAGCATTAAAACTGCTCAAATACCATACACAGATTAAATGGAGGCCGGATCTTACCCATGAAAAAGCATAAATGCAAGTATCTAGGAGTGGTTTTGTTTGCCGTGGTCATTGCCTGACACATCGAAGCTGACGTAGATACGACCAACGATTAGTGGCTTGCAAATAAATGTTGATATATGGAGAGTTAAACGAAGTAAAATTCAAATAGTGTAAGGCTAAGTTGAATTAAAATCTCTTTTTGAGAAAATTTTAAGCAGAGCCAAAAGTCGAGGATTGATATGGAGTCAATTAGCAGAGAGTTGGCGTGGAGCTTGACGAAGCAATCTACTTTTAGCCTGCCGCGAATCCGATATTGCTTAAACAGAGGAAAGCAATTTTTCGGCATTATCGTTTTCTCTTTCTTTCTCAATAATTTTAAAAATAAAAAATCTTAAGAAAAATTTTAAAAAAATCCCTTGAAAATAAAAATCACACCACTATATATCAGTCAGAGGCGCAAAACTCTGAAAACCGGTTTAAAGACTTTTGCTCAGAAGTATTTTATTGAAATTTAATTTTAACTTTTTATAGATTTTTTCTGAGGAGATTCACATGAATATGTTACGTATTAATCCTTTCCGTGATTTAGAAAGCTGGTTTAACACCTATAATCGACCACTTGCTAATTTTGACAAGTCATCTAATGAGTGGGCCCCGAGCGTTGATATTATTGAAAATGACGAAAGCTTTGTGATTAAAGCAGAGTTGGCAGGCATACCTAAAGATGATATTAAGGTTTCTATTGATAATCGAGTATTGACACTTAGTGGTGAGCGAAAGTCTGAAGTAAAAGACGAAAAGCATCACCGTATTGAAAGATTTTATGGCAGTTTTTCGCGTAGTTTTGCATTGCCTGAAAATATTGATGAAGAAAATATTAAGGCAGAAAATAAAGATGGTGTGTTGAGCTTGACCATACCTAAAGCATTACCAAAACAATCGTTAAAACAAATTGAAATACATTAATGTCGATTTAGCGATTAATAGCGTTTTTGTTTTATTGGTAATAGCTGTTTTGATTTGTTTGTTTAATTTGTGATTAGATAGTTCTTTTATTACTTTACGCCAGAATGCGTTAACTTTTATGAATGATTTTTAAGCCGACACATTATTGTCGGCTTTTTTATTATGAATTAAAGCATTAGTTGAGTACAGAGTATTTTACTACGGTAGTTGTTGACGTTAATTAATTACGGTTAAAACTTAATGGAGTAATGGAAAAAAAGTGTATTAATTTGTCTATTGTTTATGTGTTTTTAAGAATCGGATAATGATTTTCTTAATCTCTTAAGAATATAAATAATCAGCTATATTATTTACTATGGTTATGCGCTTGCATTTTAACTATACGACTTCTAGAATATTTTGTTACATATTGAATATTCGCAGTAAGTTACTTCAATTAGCCTTACCTGTTTTATTAATGACTGATAGCACTTGCCATGTACAGAGCACTCCTTACAAGACTGTCAGTAAAATATGGATTGGTCAGGAAAAGCAAGTGATTTTTCGATTTTATGTATAAAAATAAATTGTTTTATTACCGTCAAATTTTTTTATATGTTTTCACCTTAATCTGTTTTCACCAATCATTAATTGCGAGCGAATTTGAATATACCTTTAAGCAACTCTCTACAATAGAGGGCTTAAGTCAAGGTTCAGTTGTCGATATTGAAGAGGATTTTGAGGGAAATATTTGGTTAGCAACCTTTAATGGACTGAATCGATATGATGACATCCGTATTTATCCTTATTTAAAAAATCTACCCAATTTTTCAATACCCCATAATGAAATTGTTGACTTGGAAATTGCACCTGATGGACGACTTTGGGCGCTTTCTAATCAATCAATCTTCTATCGGAAAGCTACAAAGATTTAGGATTTGCTAATTTCCCATTTCGAATGACGCTCTCTGCTGATAATACTTTATGGCTGGCTTCGTTAAAACAGGTTTATCAATTAGATTTTAATCAGCTAAATAGCAATGCACAAAATTTACTTCCAGCCAAACCTGTATTGATGGCAAATGATGACAGTAATAATATCTATTATGGATTGAATGAAGGAAAAATTTATCGTCAAACTAACTTGTCAAATCAGCTTGAACGTCTTCCTTTAATTTTTAACCAAAATCGAGTGATTACTCTACGTCAGATCGCACAGCCGCAGACGCTTTTTATTTGCCCCTTATTTTTTTGAAGCTAACCCGCTCGAATTTGAAATTAATACCGAATGTAAAACTCGTGACGATATCTTTATCAAGCAATTTTAATAGTGACTGACCGATGAACAAAACTTTCCGCAGCACCTTTGGCGAATCGTCGAAAAAATTGGTCATTACCACGGCTTAACTATTCAGTCCTGGTATACCGAGGATGATGTCATCGATGACTTAGTCCACCTCATCAAAATTCAAACGATTATTGTGTATAACTGTTTAATTCGAGATGAATATGAATTAGAGGGCTTCCTCGGTGATTATGGTTGGGGTAATAATCAAATCGAATACATAGAGCGCTATCGGGCNTCGAGATGAATATGAATTAGAGGGCTTCCTCGGTGATTATGGTTGGGGTAATAATCAAATCGAATACATAGAGCGCTATCGGGCCGAAAATGGGGAGTATGATCCCAATTTGACCTTTTATAAACAAGTCTTGACAGAGAGTCATAGCTCAATCTTTTTGAGCCATTTGCCTATGTGATGGTGATAGCAAATATTAATTCGCCATCACCGTTCTATCCTTGGCCCATTCGCGCAGCGCTTGCATTTTTTCTCCCATCACAACAGATAATGGGCGGGTTTGTTGTATTTCAGTAAGAATGGCTTGTGTCGATAAACCATGATTTTCTGAATAAGCATGGTATAGTGCTGAAACAACAGCTTGTTCAATTTCTGAACCGGTAAAGCCTTCGCTTGCTTCGGCAAGGGTGGTTAAATCAATCGTTTCAAGAGGTTGTTGACGTCTTTTGATATGAATGGAAAAAATGGTTTTGCGAGTTTCAAAATCGGGTAAATCAACGAAAAATATTTCATCTAGCCTTCCTTTCCTTAGCAATTCTGGTGGTAATCTTGATATGTCATTTGCGGTGGCAACAATAAAAACTTGTTTACGTTTTTCGGCCATCCAGGTAAGAAGGGTGCCTAAAACTCGTTGTGATGTGCCACCATCACTTTCACCGCTCGAGACCCCCTTTTCGATTTCATCCAGCCAAAGTACACAGGGTGACATAAGTTCGCCCATTTTAAGTGCTTCGCGTAAATTCTTTTCTGTTTCACCATGAAACTTGTTGTAAAGTGCGCCAAAATCAAGTCGAAGTAATGGTACTCCCCACATACCGGCAACAGATTTTGCGGCTAAACTTTTTCCTCCGCCTTGAACACCAACCAGCATTAAACCCTTAGGCGGATCGAGAGGGATATTGCGATCGAGAAAAATGGCCTCCCGCTTTTTTAACCATTGTTTTAAGTAATTGAGTCCACCGACTTCGCTGAATTTTGAGGTTTCATATTCAAAACTTAGCACACCTTCCATATCGAGGAGCTCAAATTTGGCTTTGTTAATGGCGGGTAATTCATCTTCAGTAATTGCACCATCGCTGATCACATTGCGAATTAAGGTGCGTGCGTCGGCAAAGCTCATACCTTTTAAATTACGCACTAGTTTTTTCAGGGTTGGATTATCCGTTTTAACTTTTTGTCCTTGATGAGCTTTTGACCAGCGTTTGGCTTCATCGCGAACCAGGTTTTCCAATTGTTCTTCGTTAGGGATCGATAAACTGTATTTGGCCGAAAATCGTTTCACTTCGGCAGGTAAATGTAGTGAGTGAGAAATAAAAAATAAGGTATGTGCAACTTGCTGATGATTTAGTGCTATTTCTTTAAGCTGGCGAACAACTTTGGGCGCATCTTCAAAATGAGGATGAAAATCACACAGAGCAAACAAGCAGGGGCGTTTGGAAGACTTTATTTCGGATAAGACGTCAAGTGGCTCTTGTGTATCATCTATTTCGGCTAAATCGTGTGCCAGATCAATACGGCGCATTCCATCAATATGGTCCCAGCAAAACAGAGGTTTATTGATAAACGCAGCAATATCGCCCAGTAGATTTAACGCACGCTTTTCCTCATGGGTTTCAATGGTGATTATTGGATATCCAGAATTAATTAATAAACAAAGATCATTAAAATCAGTTTTACCGCTCATAGCTTTCCTAAATTATTTATTTCCAATTGGTTAACCGCTCGATTTCACTTAAAATAGGTGGAATATCTGAATTAGTCGACTCTTATTTTGATATGTTGATAATATCTATCATATTTATAATACTTAATACTTAATACTTAATACTGGCGGCTAAATGGATAGCGATTAGTTCAAGAGCCCACAGTATTTAAATAATCGGTAAATCCTCTAAATGCTTCAGGATTTTCCCAAGAGTCTACGGATTAATATTTTAGCCTTATTTAAGAGAGTGTCTAGGTGATGCGTCAAATTACCCCGCAAGATAAAGTTATAATGTTTGCTGATAATATGCTAAAAACGCTGTTTGGTGGTTATCAAGTAACATCACGTCATAACCCGGCTAATGAAAAAGATAAACAACCCGTTAACGAGATTCCTGAAGCATTAACGCCTCAAGAGTCAAAACATGCCGCTGGATTAATGCGAATTAACCACTGTGGCGAAGTTTGTGCGCAGGCTCTTTATCAGGGCCAGGCACTGACAGCACGATTGCCTGAAGTGCGTGATAAAATGGCGCAGGCAGCCATTGAAGAAAACGACCATCTTGATTGGTGTGCAACTCGGCTAGAGCAACTTGAGGCCTCACCGAGTAAATTAAACCCATTGTGGTATTTGGGATCGTTTTCTATTGGTGCGATAGCTGGCGCTATAGGTGATAAGTGGAGTTTGGGGTTTGTTGCTGAAACCGAATATCAAGTCGTACGCCATTTGGATGAGCATTTAACGAAACTACCTCAGTCTGATTGGCAAAGTCGCGCGATTATCACGCAAATGCGCGAGGATGAATTACAACATGCCACCACGGCCTTAGCTGCTGGCGGGAGCGCATTGCCGGTACCCATTCAAAAGTTAATGGGACTGATGTCAAAAGTAATGACATCAACGGTATATTATATTTAAAGCAAATAAAATAAATGTATTGAAGGCTAGATATTTCTCTGCTAATTGGCGGTCATTCTACAAATTATTTTGTTACCACTGGCGATGTTTTGTGAACAGTCGATTAACTGTGTTGATTGATTGAAAATGTTACTCTGATTTTCAGACCATGTGGCTTAATATTTTCTGCCTGAATCGTTCCCCGGTTCATTTCAAAAGCCCGTTTGGCAATCGATAAACCTAACCCAATGCCCCCGCCACTGCGAGAGCGGGCAAAGTCTGGTCGATAAAAAGCATCGAATAACTTTTCAAGCTGATCGCTGGCAACGCCTGGGCCATTGTCTTCGATTTCTAGGATAATTACTGAGGGTTGGTGTGTTAAATTGATCTTGATGACACTACCTGAACCTGCGTATTTGATGGCGTTACGTAAAATATTTTCTACACCACTGATTATTGATTCACGCATTCCTCTAAATTGGCAGGTATGTGGCAAATGTGCCAGTATTTGAATATTTGATTGATTTGCTTCAAATTGTGCATCATCGACTATTGATTTGATTAATAGGCATAAATCAAAATTCTCAGAATGATTTTCAATTTGCTGTGATTCCAGTTTAGATAACGTGAGAATTTTTTCCAACATATCATTCATTCTATCGGCTTCTAATTCAATGCGTTGCAAACTGCTCCTTGCCGATTCTGGTAAGCTTTTTTCAGCGATACCTAATGCGATTTTTAAACGAGAAAGTGGTGAGCGTAATTCATGCGAAACATCGCTGATGAGTTGCTTGTTCGTTGCCAATATCTTATTTAAATGTGTGGCTAGATTGTCAAAATCTAGCGCTAAGTCCCCGAACTCATCGTTACGTTGAATAAGTTTTTGTAAGCATTCACGCTGAGTTAAATCATGTTGCAATTGGTGCGTTGCAAACTGTAGTGTGCGAATTGGTTTTGTAATGAGTAAGCTTAATATGAAGCTAACGGGAAAACTGATAATAAAAGTTGATATAAACAGGCTAAGAGCAATATCGCTAAAAAAGTTGAGAACTAAATGGCGATAAAATGCGGGTTCTTTTTGATAGGAATAAACCCAGTAATCGCTATTTTCAAATGATAAAGTAATGCCGCCAAAGTAAGCATTTTTTCTTTCGATAGCTGACAGAGGGCGTTGTTTTCGTTTAACAATATCATGTAGCTTGCTCAATAACTCAGGAACTGCTTTTCCAAATTTATCGATACCTGCTTGATCTAACAAATAAATATCTTGAAGTTTACGTTGTGACAAACTGAACCTGGCTGCGGGTTTGGTGAGCGTCAGGTTGACGCGTTTGGTAATTTTTTTGAGTTCATGTTTGTAGTGTGGTGGTAGTGGACGATAATAGGTTTTGCCACTGTTTATATAACCAATGAAAAGATAAATAGTGATTAAAAATACCATTATCAGCCAAAACCAGATGAAAACTTTCCAGAACAATCCGAATTTAAAGATTGGTTTGGCTATTTGATTGATATTAGATTTTAGCTTCATCAGAGAACATCAATTAAAAGATTACTTTTCAGGCCATACCAGATATTGGTAACCACTACCACGAATAGTTTTTATTCTGGGTTTTTGTGGAGAAAAAGCCCCTAATTTTTTACGAACATTACTGAGATGCATATCGATGCTACGATCAAATGGTTGTAATTTCTTTCCTAGACAATTTTCACTGATTGCATCGCGACTTACTAGTTTTCCGGCATTTTCCATGAGTATTTTGAGTAAGTCGAATTCTGTTGAGGTTAAGTCGATCATTTGTTGGTTAAGTGTTACTTGCCGATTGGTCGGATCAAGACAAACCCGGTTAATCGTCAGTACAGTTGTTGGATTTGAGGTGAGGATTGAGGCTTGAGTGCGCCGGGTTACTGCTCTGATTCGAGCGACGAGTTCTCGCGGATCACAAGGTTTGGCTAAATAGTCATCTGCTCCCATTTCAAGTCCGACAATACGGTCAATTTTTTCGCCGCGTGCTGTAAGCATTATTATTGGTAATGCTGAATTACGCCGAATTTCAGTTAATGTCTCAAAGCCGCTTTTTAAAGGCATCATGACATCGAGAATGAGCAAATCGAAAGATTGTTGTGAAATTTTAGTGATAGCTGATTCACCATCATAAACGCACTCAACATCAAAGTTTTCCTGAGAAAGATAATCTTTTAATAATTGGCAAAGTTCAATGTCGTCATCGGCAATAAGCAGGTTCATGTGAAATAGTCTTTAGAGCATACTGAAAACTTTAATACAAAAGGTTATATCAGTGTAACATAAGTTCGATGGTTAGAAAGATTTACAAAAGTATCTTTACATAATATTTACAATCACTTGACTCTGCTTTGCATTATTTCCCATACACTTTTTGAGGTGAGTTGATGCCTTAGCTAAGTTGCTAAATCGTATCGAATATGACATAGAATACCTTAATGATTGTTAACCTTACTACTAACGGGAGTTTAGTATGAAAATAAAAGCTTTATTAATGAGTCTGATTATTGGTTTTTTCAGTTTAAGTACAATGGCGGGTCATCCAGAACATCAAGGTGATCGCGGAAATCATCGTGATATGATGTTTTATAAAATAATGAAAAAAATGGATTTGACGAGTGAACAAAAGTCTCAGCTAAAGTCAATCCGAGCCGAGTATAAGCCACTAATGAAGGAAAATCATGAACAAGTTAAAGCAATAAAAAAACAATTAAAATCGCTCCTAAAGGCAGATGTGTTAGATGAATCAGCAATTAGAGATGTTCATGCACAAATGGCACAGTATAAAAGTAATAATCTGATTATACAGACAAAAATGAAACGCGCCATGTTTCAAGTTCTCAATGAAGAGCAACAAAAAAAATTCAAGCAGTTAAAACATAAAAAACATCAGCACGGACAGCATTCGGAATAGTTTGACTTAATGACCATCTTGTTCTGAAATTAATTCGTTAAGACTGTTGTTAACAATAAATTAGCGCAACACGTTTTAGACAGTCTTAACCAATTTAAGGCAGATTAAAAAATTAGCCTGGAAAGGATGAAAGATGGAATTATGACGGATTATGGAATTATGACGGATTTATTATCTCTTTAGAGAAAAATAATTTAATCTCGAAATTAGTGCTGGAAAAAATGAACCAATGATTTACAATACTTGCCAGCAGACACCAATACCTCACTGCTTTTTATCGCTAAAATAATTATTATTAAATAAGTATCAAATATATGATCGACTGTAAAAGTGAATATTTAAGCTTCAACGCTTGAAATACTACTTTTATTGGTGTGAATCTAAAAACTCTAGGGATATAGTCTATGAAAAGCTCTGCAAAGTTGTTATTCCATTATTTTTGTTTGTTTACTGTGTGCAATATTATGGTTGGATGTACGCATCAGAGTTTGAATCGGTCGGGGTTATTTACAAAGGAAGCATCTTCAACTCAGTTTCTTTCTAAAAATCAGCAAGTTATTCCTTTGATTAACTACCAGTTGGAAGATGGTTTTATTTTAATTACTACGACCAGTTATGGATGTACCGTATTTGATTCTTTTGATGTGAAAGTGGCCAGCCTTAAAAATAATAGCCTTGCAGTGGTTCGCCAAAAAGTCGATAACTGTGCGATGACGACCAGACCGATCGAATTACGTTATTCCTATAAGCATTTAGGGCTTGATTTAGCACGCCCAATTTCAGTGATTAATCCGCTTATTAAAAATCCGGAAAGTTGAAGTTAATACCAACAAAAAGTCGAATTGAGAGTGACAAAAATTAGGGAGTCATTAAGTTTTGTTACCTTAACCTACAAAATTAGACTTGTTTTCATTATTTTCCTGTCATAATCTCGTATTTTTGGTTATATCGGTTAATGGAATATTTAATCGTAAGGAGAATCGATTATGAATAATGAATCGACAGTCACAACACCCAGTCAGCTAAATGCTATTCAGTTAACTGACCGATATCAAAGTCTCGACTTTATCCGCGGAATAGCAGTTATGGGTATTCTGGTTATGAATATTCAGGCGTTTGGTAATCTGTTTGCCTCTTATTTTAACCCAACGGTTAATGGTGACTTTAGTGGTTACAACGTTACTGCTTGGTATTTTACTCACATTTTCTTTGAACAAAAGTTTTATACCCTTTTTTCAATGTTGTTTGGCGCAGGTATTATGGTTATGGCTCATCGAAGCGAAGCCAAACAGCTTTCTCCCGCGAAACTGCATTATAAGCGAACTGCATTTCTCTTATTATTTGGATTAGCTCATGCTTTTTTAATCTGGTTTGGGGATATTCTAGTGGCATATGCCATTTGGGGGAGTATTGTCTATTTATTTTGGCGCCGCTCGCCAGTTACACAGTTAATTGTTGGGCTGGGTGCGATTTTATTTATATCGCTGATGATGTTGTTAGGCGTAGCGGTCATGACACCTGATGTGTTGGCTGAATTGCAGGCGACATTTATTCCTGAACAGTCAGTCATTGATGAGATTGTTAATGCTTATCGAGGCACTTGGCGTGAACAGTTAGCGCAGCGAGCTGAAACGGCTTCAAAGCTTATATCAGAAATGATCTTTTTTGGCTTTCGCATTGCTGGCTGCATGTTGTTGGGGATGGCAATGTATCAATGGGGAATTTTGAATGGTCAAAAGTCGGTAGCATTTTATCGAAATATGACTTTGTTATTTCTTATTCCAGGACTGGCTATTGTTTATATAGGGGCTTCAAAGTTGTATGCCAGTGGCTTTCAGGATGCGGTGTTAGTGCAAATGGAATTAGGTCAATATAATTATTTGGGTAGTGTTTTTGTCGCCATTGGTTATGTGGGGTTGTTTCAGTGGATTTATCAAGTGTCTGCTCGAGGAGCTGTTAAAACACGTATTGAAGCGGTAGGACGTATGGCGCTGACTAATTACATTGCTCAATCTATTATCTGTACCGGATTTTTCTATGGATTTGGTTTTTTTGCGCAACTGTCTCGAACTGAAATGCTATTGGTGGCGGCCTGCGTGCTGATAGTGCAGATTATTTGGTCGAAATGGTGGCTTGAACGTTTTCACTTTGGCCCATTGGAATGGGCCTGGCGTAGTTTGACTTATGGTCGAGCGCAGCGTTTTAAGCGAGTCGCAAAGGCATAATATTTTTATGGCTTTGGTTGGTTAATCAATATTTTTACATTGAAAAATTGTTTTATCATCAAGGCGCAGTGCGGTTAGTTTGCGTCCCCAAACACAACCAGTGTCCAATGCATAGTAATGTGGAATTGGACACTGCCCCATTAATGAAGCCCAGTGCCCAAAAATCAGCTGACCTTTGTTTAAATTTTGTGGCAGCTCAAACCAAGGTGTGAGTTCTGCCGGTTGTTCGCCGGGTGGTACTTTACAGGTTAACTCTAACGAACCATCAGAAAAACAGTAACGCATACGTGTCAGCGCGTTGGTAATAAATCTTAATCGTTTGATACCACTTAGACTTTCCTTCCATTTCGATGGGGTATTATTATACATTTGGGCAAAAAAACGATAGCTGTTTTTAGATTGAATTGCTTCTGAAACTTCTTGTGAAAAATCTACGGCATCACGAAAGCTCCAGTCAGCAGGGACTCCTGCATGAACCATTGCAAACTCCAATTGTTCATCCATATAAAATAAAGGTTGAGTTTTAAGCCACTTTACCAGCTTTTTGCGGTTTGGCGAAAGCAGGATTTTTTTAAAGGTATCTTTTTTATTAGATAGATGTTGACCTGATTCGATGGCTAAAAAATGTAAATCATGATTACCCAGTACACATTGAATACTATCTTGATATTTATAAATATATTCTAGCGTTTTAAGTGAGCTTGGGCCTCGATTGATCAAATCACCTGCCAGCCAAAGCTGGTCTCGGCCTGGATGAAAATCAATTTTTTTAAGGAGTTTTTTAAATGTCCGGTAACATCCCTGAATATCGCCAATGGCATAGGTTGCCATAAATAAACCTTTAATATGTTTTTTATAGGCTATATAGTTTAGCGAAAAAGTGGCAGCAGCCAAAGAATTCACATCAATTATTTTATTAATAACAATTTTTAAATGAGGTTCAAAGATGGCAGACTCCAATGCAAAAGTTGTAGTGATAACCGGCGCAAGCTCTGGATTTGGATATGCAACAGCAGTGCGTTTTGCTCAGGCGGGTTGGTATGTAATCGCGCTTGCCCGTCGCTTGGAGCGATTGCAGGCTTTGCAACAGCTAATTGGGGAAACATGTTGTGAAATTCATCAGTTTGATGTTTGTCAACAAGAAAATATTGATGAGTTTGTAAGCAATCTGGCCACGCGTAAAATACAGGTTGATCTGTTGGTGAATAATGCTGGTCTTGCTCTTGGCCTGGAGTCAGCCGATAAAGCTTTACAACAAGATTGGCAAGTTATGGTTGATACCAATATCAAAGGGCTGATTTTTATGACCCGCGCGATGTTGCCACAAATGGTAGCCGCAGCCCATGGTCATATAATTAATATAGGCTCAATTGCCGGTAGCTATGCCTATCCTGGCGGAAATACTTATGGTGCCAGTAAAGCCTTTGTTGCACAATTTAGTCTAAACTTACGCGCTGATTTAGCCGGGACGGGGATTCGTGTAACCAATATTGAACCAGGATTAGCGGAAACAGAGTTTTCAGTTGTAAGATTTCATGGTGATAAGCAAAAAGCCGATAAGGTTTATCAAGATGTACAACCATTGACTGCCGAAGATATTGCCGAGAGTATTTTTTGGAGCGCATCACAACCAGCACATGTAAATATCAATCGAATCGAATTAATGCCGGTTTGTCAGGCGTTTTCTCCATTATCAATTTCTAAAACGAAATCTTAGTTTGTGTTGTGATTTTTAAATTGTTTATAAATTGACTTGATAAAATAGCAAATTAAGTGAGCAACAATCTGTATTTAACAGAGGGGCTATTGTCCCTCTGTTTGATGATATATTTTTCGGAAAAATCGCGCTTAGTGTAGCAAATCGCTCGATGACTAACTTAACGATGCTTTTTGAATTTCGATTATTTCACTAATCCCTTGTTGCGCAAGTTGCATCATTTCAGCAAGCTCAGTTGGCGAAAAAGTCGCACCTTCTGCGGTACCTTGTAGTTCGATGATTCCTTTATCTTCGTTCATGACAATATTCATGTCAGTTTCTGCGGTTGAATCTTCTGCGTAGTCTAAATCGAGTACAGGCGTACCTTGATAGATACCAACAGAAATTGCGGCAACCATATGCTTGAGCGGGTTGGTTTGAATCATCTTTTGGCGCAGCATATATTTAATGGCATCTGCCAATGCGATACTTGCACCTGTAATTGATGCCGTTCGTGTGCCGCCATCAGCTTGCAGAACATCACAATCGATGGTGATAGTGTTTTCACCGAGTAATTCTAAATCAACGGCTGCACGCAACGAGCGTCCTATCAATCGCTGAATTTCCTGGGTTCGTCCACTTTGTTTACCGCGTGCGGCTTCACGAGCGTTGCGAGTATGCGTTGAACGAGGCAGCATACCGTATTCTGCCGTTAGCCAACCTTGATTTTTGCCTTTCAAAAATCGTGGTACGCCTGACTCAATTGAAGCAGTACATAATACACGAGTGTCACCGACCTCAATCAGTACCGAGCCTTCGGCATGACTAGTAAACTGGCGGGTTATTTGAATGGGGCGAAGTTGATTACTGGTTCTTCCACTTGGACGCATGGTTTATTCTCTAAAATCAGATACGGGTCAAATAGTTAGAGAATTTTAACCAAATTCCGTGAGATTTTATATGATTTATCGAAATTAATCGGTAGCCAAGGTACAATTTAACTATTATTGAATCGCTTAGCGAAGAAAAGGGCCTTATATGATTAGAAGTATGACTGCGTTTGCTCGTCAATCTGTCGAGCAGTCCTGGGGAGTTGGTGTTTGGGAGATCCGCTCGGTGAATAGTCGATTTTTAGAAACTAATTTTCGATTGCCAGAAGCGTTTCGATATCTGGAATTTAAATTACGTGAAGCCTTGCGTAAAAGATTACAGCGTGGAAAAATCGATTGCAGTCTTAAAATTGACACCTCAGGAATGGAGTCAGATAAATTAACGGTCGATAAATCACTGGTACAATCACTGCTAAGTTCTTACCATGAACTCGAACAACTTTCTGGTGCAGAGCAAGCGCCTCCACTCGCTCAATTATTAGCCTGGCCTGGCGTTATTAAATCGAATGAACTTGATACCGAAAAAATGGAACAAGAACTGCTCGCTGGATTAGATCAAGCAATTGATCAACTTATTGTAATGCGTGAACGTGAAGGAAGCAGCCTAAAAGAAATTATTGAACAGCGCCTTTCCGGCATGTTACAGCAAGTCGTTTTGGTTCGAGAAGAAATGCCCGCAATCGTTCAGTGGCAAAAAGAAAAAATATTAACGCGTTTTGAAGAAGCAAAAGTTGAGCTGGAAGAACAGCGATTAGAGCAGGAAATGGTTATGATCGCACAAAAGATCGATGTCGATGAAGAGTTAGATCGATTAGATACACATATTCGCGAAGTTGGACGCTTAATTAACAAAGGTGGCTCGGTTGGTCGGCGGCTGGACTTTTTAATGCAAGAACTTAACCGTGAAGCCAATACGCTTGGCTCTAAATCGATTAATACAAAAACAACTGCTGCATCGGTTGAGTTAAAAGTATTGATTGAACAAATGCGTGAGCAAATTCAAAACATCGAATAGTTTTTTTACCTGTCCAAATTGGTTTGCAGATGTCCGTTACCAACTACCTGTTTAGTGGTGGGCAGAATGGTGGGCAGAATGGTGGGCAGTAAGTTACCCAATTTTCGAATTTACTCGCTTTGTGATAGGTTTTGGGGGTCGTAAAAGCTAACTGCATGAAGCATTATGGCGTGAGATGGGTTTAATTGTAGGTGATAAAATCTATCAAAGAGCTCATTAAAACTAAGGATTGATCAGCATTTCACTACTGCGTCAAGCGCTTGCCTAGTTTAATGCGTTGCAAATCGGATTAAGTAACTCGCCATACGTTTTTCAAGTTAGGCAAGTATAAAATTAAAGGCGTAGTAGGCATTTACGCCTGCCACGTTTAATTTGAAGAACGATGCATTAGGTATTTCACCATTACCGCTTCGTACACTTTTTCAACCTCGATAAACTTAGTGACGCTCTCTAGGCGCGTTAAGGTTGTGAGTTTCATCGAGTTTTTCATTGGACGATGCGGCACATTGGTCACTGGCGTTTGCAGTGATAGAGGTTTGCCAAGCTCAAATAAATAATACAAATCAGCAGAACCTGACTTCTTACCTGCTTGATCTTCAGTAATGGCGTAGCGTGGTAACACTGTGACTCGTTTAACCGGCCAGAGCTTGTCAATTTGCTTGGTTGAACTTTGGGTGTCAGAAGTAGACGCCAACGCTAAATAGCGAATTTCCTCAGCAATATGTTGTTTAAATTTCTGCAAAAATGTGCTTTGCGGCAGGTGATACCACTGCGCTGTGCCTTGCTCAAATTGTTTAAAGTAGCCATTATCACGGCCGCGTTGCCCACCCAATGCCACTGTCATCGTCAAATCAGGGTACAGCACTTGGCGCATACCGTAATAAGGTATGCGTGCAGCGTCTTGTACGTAGAGCCTCTCTGCCATGCCAGCCACGGGATACATAGTCTCATTGCCTCGCCCTGTTTGTGCATTTGGCGCAGTGCCAATTTGAGCTTGCAAGAACGCTAGCAACCACTGGTGACCGGAATATCTGATCTTAGTCTGGGTAGGATCAGTTTGACTAGGCTCATCTTGACTAGGTAACAGGGCAAATGCGCCAATACCCACTTCTTCTATCGCGGCTGCGTAGGGGTTGGGGTTTGTAGCTTGATCAAAAAAGCCTGGGTATAAAGCAAACGCACCAAAAACAGGACGGCTTTTCTTAGCAGGTTGGCCAGCGTTTCCACTTGATGATTCAGGTCCGTGAGGTTCTGATAAATGAATCAAAGCATCCCGATAACGGTGCATTTGGTTGATAGCATCGTCTGGTACGTAATCGGTACTTTCAATATCTTCATTACTGTCATCAAAGCGGTTTTTATCGGTTTTAATACGGTACTTGGCATCAAACAACCAAATAAACTGTTGCTCTTCTGATGAGCCTGTGTCTGCTTTTGTTAAATGGGCGCTTTTAGGCAATGTCACTTCCAACACAATATCCGGCTCTTGGTTAACCAAGTACGAGCGGATTGGTTTTCCTTTTTTGGTAAATTTAGGCTCGTGTGCCAGCCTAGCAGTCACACCATCACTGCGTTTAAAACGAAAGGCACCGGCAAACCCATCTTTTAGTTGGTACTCAAAAAAGTCATTTGGGGCGAGCTTCGTTGCACTGTTTTCCACCAATTCAAAGCCGAGATCCTGCTCTAAAAGCTGTTTCAAACACAAAAAGCACCACACTTCGTAAATCTCAGCCACCGACTTCATTGAAATGCTCGACTGATTGCCAAACACATCTAAATAAAATTTCAGCTCCTGCCAAATACGATACACCGCGCTGTAACCGGTTTTTTGCTGTAGCACTAACGACTCGCGGTTTAACCCTGTGTATGCACCCACCTCTTTTAAAAAACTTTGAGCTAACACTTTTTGCAGCGGTTGTTGCCAACTATGCAGCTCATTTAAAAATGAATCCGACAACCGTTGCCGCTCTGGCGCTTGGTTACTCTGCCTAAGCTTTTGTTCAAACTCCGCTAATTGCCGCTTGCTTTTACTCACTGCCATTTTGATAAAACGATTTTCTGGGGTATCGACACTCAGTTGCTTTTTTTCGATTGCATAGCGTTTATCGTACTGGCCATTGGCAAAGTCTTGCTTGACTTGCTCGGCTAACTTATGGGGCAAACGGCCTTTTAATTTGGCCGCTTTAATATTGGCAACCGTCGGTTGCAAGCGGCTATGCGGTGCAGCACAAATCACTTTTAAGCCTTGCTCAAATCGCGCCCTTAATGCGGCAAAATTAGCCAACCACATGAGTGGAAAATGCCCGCGCTGCTGGCTAGTTGCTGCGTCTTGTTCTGTTTTTTCTACCAAGCTAAAGCGCCAAAGGGGGTAAACTTTGTCAATGGCTTGGTACATGGCGGGCAAGTCTTGGTGCAGTGCCATTTTGGTTGGCAGCACTTCAAAGGCAATGTGCTGAGTCTGTGTTTTGCCATTGTGCTCAAAGGTAAGTGGCAAACGTAACCAGCCCACATCATTGCCGGTATTGATGGTGCCAGTTAAACGTGCGGGCACCACGCCCCTTGCGGTTTTTACTTCGGGGGCAAAACGAAATGCCTCATTCACGCTTTGGCTGCGATGGGTTAACCGCGCATTAGTTACTTCACTAAAAAAGACCCACTCAAACTGGTACTGAGTATTCTCAAAAAACAGCGGAGAATTTAATATCAGCTCAGCGTGTTTCGCTAAGCCATTGGCAACAAGGTCGTTGTCGGCTAAGTCACTTTCATCTGACCCACTTTGTACCAAGCCATCTGCAACTAGCCCTTGCGGTTCAATAGCACTACTCAGCTGCACCGCAGGCGCAAAGCGCAATTCGTAGCTAGGTTGTGCATGATTAGCGCTCGCCCTGTGCGCCATTGTATTCTGATGCACGCGCAACCGCTGGCTAATATCATTCGCCCAGACCGAAAACTCAAAGTCAGGGGTTTGTAATCGTATTAACTCCGGCATTCCCTACCACTCCTTACACCATCGCTGTACGGGTTTTGCTTATGGGTTGCGTTCATTGCAAAAAGCATCAAACAACACCAACCCATTAAGGCCAGAAACTGGTGAAGGTGGCACTGGCTAATCGCTCGCTCATCCATTGCAATTTCGCTTTTGAACGGCAAGGTATGCGAAGCACTTTCTCCTCATCAGTAGCACCATCAGCCACGATTTTCTCACGATACAAGTCAGGGCGTTGGTTTGCTTCGTCTGTGTCAGATGCTAACCAAATGGGGGCTAACTGAGCAGCCAGCACAGCGCTAAGTTCTTCCAGTAAATCCTTGCGATTTGATGTCGTCAGCTTGTCGGTATCGCCTTCGATGCGAGGCAGAACCTTACACATCATAAAATCGTCCCACACGGCTTTGAGGGTCAGGTCATCTTGTGGTTGGCTGCTGGCAACAGCAAGAAGAAGTTCATTTAAAGCGCGAAACGCTAATTCAAACGGGGTATTTTTTAGCACCGCATTAACGGCCGATAAAAACGCTACGGTTTTAGCACCATCTGCATCAAAGGTATTGGCTAAGTCTGTTTTGCTGGCGTTTGACCAAATGGGGTAACTAAGACGTTTATTACAGCTGGTTGGGGTGAAAAAGTCGTTATAGTCGTTAGGGAAAAACGCACCAAAATCAAAGCTCAGCGCTCGGTCAATCACTTTGCGTGAAAAGCCATGGGTGGTTTCATCCATATTCACTGTGCCGGCAACCAGCAGGTTAAACGGAATGCCTAAACCATATTGGCAAATCAATTCCCAGAGCTCGTCATAATTTTTATTTTCACTGTTTTCAAAGCTTAGCGCCTCGCGTAGCTTTTCTTTATCTGCGACTTCTTTAATGGTGGCGGGTTTTAATAAAGCATCACTGCTGTAGGTAAAGCGGTCATCTGTCCAACACCATTCGCGGGTTTCCAGCACTGATAAATAATCGGCAAAATACTGCTCAACAGGGGCAAGGTTCATTTCATCTAAGCACAGCCAGTAAGGCAATACTTGTTTAAGAGCATCACGTTCGCCTGCTACGACTAAACGCTTGCCTTGGTCTTCACTCTCTTGCACTTCAAGGGTTAAGCCGCTATCAGCAATCGCACGCCAAGCTTTGGCGATAAACTGCAATACATCCGTGGTGATGTATTCCGCAGTGCCATTTAGGCGTGAAATATAACCAAGCAAATCACTCGGCTCATGCCAGTCTGGGCGCACCGAGGTTAAACAATAGGTTTCAGCAAACTGCTGTGATGTTTTTGCTTGCTCACGCACAAAGCGGGTTTTACCTGTGCCTGAGATGCCTGCGAGAAGGAGGAATGGTTTGGAAAGAAGCTGTGCATTTTTTATTTCACTAATACTTAAGGATAGCTCTGCGAACTCATTTGCACTTATATCCATAATATTACCAAGCGAATGAATCTCTTTATTTAACCACTGCAATACTTTGTTTTTACGTTTATTCCTTCCTTTATTCGGCAGCATAAATCCAACAGGGGGAAAATTCGCAATAATCGTTTCAATTACACTTCTATCGTTACTTCCTGATCTCAGTATTGTATCTACATGCTCTGGATGACCGTTTATTAATTTTGAGATCACCGCAGCAATACGCTCAAAACGTATAGTTATTTGACCTTCTCCACGGGATACAAATATTTTCCCCTCATCATCCCAGTCAACATTATTAATTACCGATGTATTTCTTCCAGTTATGTATTGCAACTCTTTACCAACAAGCTGGTCTATCCACATTCTCGACTTGGTTAATGCTTCTTCAATTTGCATCTATCAATCCTTAAGATAATCTTTTATCGTTTTAGCTATGCCATATGAAAATAGGTAAGGAACACCGTTTCCAATTGTTTTAAACATGGCACTTAAGGTCATTGAACTAGGAAGTTCGAAATCGCTAGGTAAAGACTGAATAGCCATTGCTTCAGCAGCAGAGATTCTTCTAGGCTTGGTTGGATGCAAATGAACTTCATTGTTACCATATGCAGCTGTTGGTGAATAGCGATAACGATGAAGCCTTTTATAAGACTTCTTGGATGTATCACCTTCATCAATAACTAGAAATTTAGCCAAACCAGCTCTCGGCGTGAAATGATGATCCTTATTTGGATGCTGATTAACTTTATTTTTATTAAACCAATAATCAACAGTAAGCTCTAAGGGTAATGTGCTTGGGACCTCAAGCTCTTGCCCAAATGGGCTTTTATCAGGCCATTCATAAGAAAAAGCTGACTTATTGGGATATTTCATATAACTATCCCAACAAAACTTTTTGTCAATATTTTTATAAAGTTCTCTTTTGATCCCAAAAAGTATGACCCGATCTCTATCTTGAGGGACGCCAAACTCTAATGAGTTAATCAAACGATCATTTAGCTCATACCCTGATTCAAGCAACTCTTTTTTCAACTCATCGTAGAACTCACGGTGCTTTTTAGTTCTCCATAACCCTTTAACATTCTCAAAAACAAACCAATCTGGCTTATATTTTTTTATACATTCAACATAAGATCTTGATAACTTACCATTTTCACCAGTCCTACCTGCGTTTTTCCCCCCAACAGAAAAATCAGGACAAGGCGGCCCACCAATAAAGCCAACGAGATTGCCTGCTAAATTTTCATTTCTAACACTTTCGTGAAGATATCCATCATCTTGATTACTCAGATAGTCTTCTATTGAGTTTGCCTGATAACCATATTTCGGCTCACTGTGGCCCATTTTTTTTCTGCTAAAGTCATATGCTTTGATAAACTGATTTTCTATCTCATTCACAAATACAATTTCAAAACCTGCTTTTTCAAAACCAAGATCAAGAAAGCCCGAACCAGAAAAAAAAGAAAATATTACATTACTCACAGTAGTCTCCTACAACAATAAAGGAGCGAAATTTTATAGTTGGCTTAACTAGCCCAGATACGCGAGTCAGACAAACAATGCCCAACTTATCTAATGTTTTCAGTGTTCTCGACACATTGCTGACCGCTCGGCCTGTCAGCGTGGCCAGCTCAGTGATCGATTGCGGCTGTTGCTCGGCGATTACTTTTAACAACTGCTGGTTTTCTTTCGACAGCACATTGGCTACCGATTTCAGCGAGTCGAACCAGATATCAACGGGGTAATCGGAGTCGGGCGTTTGCCCTTTAATCCCTATGACACAGCGCGATTGTTTTGCGTTTTTCATTGCTTTACTCGCATAGCTTACTTGGCCCCTTTGCTCACTAGGTTCCCAGAAAGTCGATAAAACAGCGCTTGGCCAATAAAAAGACTGTACGTTTATACATAAGCCGCAGATCTTATCAACAACTGATAATAGCGCAAGGATATTTTCCGTTTAGGACGATTACAAGCCCTCGTACACAGTAAGTACACAACCAGTACACTAGCGGTATTGTCCGCTTTAGACTTTATACCTCGCCCAGCCCTTGTATTGACTGGCGGTGCACTGCAAGGCGACAAGCCCACACAGGATTCATCGCCTTTTTAGTCATCCAAAATACAGCCTTTAACACAGTACAGGGCTTAGGCCTTGAGCCACATAACGCAAACAAGACGCCGACTCCCTTGGGTTAACTCGCTGAGTAAACTGACTAAATGCTGAAAAATCGTCAGCATGGTCATCGTCAAAATATTCGTCATACTTCTCAAGGGAAAAAATTAGCAACTGCCACTCATCGCTTTGATGCACATGAAACCCATCTATTGAAAAGCCGAGCAACGGATCGGGAAGCGTTCCAGCTGGTAGCTTGATGTAGGCATCGATTGATCCCCAATCGGCATAGTAAAAACCGATATCAAAGTACTTTAACATCAGCTCAAAAGGCTCTGCCTTTAGATCACTAAAGGTGTAATACACCTGAAAGGACGTAGCGCTGATCTCGGCACGGCTTGAAATGGCTCTGAGTGCTTGACGTGCTTTAGCATCTAAATACCCAGCCAGACACTCAAATTTATAGTATTGGTATTCGCTCACGATGACCTTGCTAGATATCTATTGTGAATTGAAAAGTTTGTTTTAATAAAGGCAGTACCTGTACCGTTCTACCAATAGGTTCCGTGTTTAAAAAACGCCTTGGATCAATGCTCACAAATCCCCAAAACTGTAAAAATCGCTCAATAAACCGTGATTCGATGAGCATGCTTAGCTTTCTTTCCGGCGAGAAGTAATTATCTGCTGGGAAACCCTGTAGTAAATCGGGGAAAGCTGTCATCACTTCTTCTACCAGTTGATTCACCTTGTTGTGGCTTTGAATGCGCCACAACATAAACAGCCAAAAGGGCCGCAAGTCGGCATCATACTCAAAACCGTCCAAATAGCCCCAATTATATTTGCTGATGGCGGCCTCTAACATAGGTTTGAAAAAGGTCTGTATGCCTAGCGCTTGATACTGCTTTTGCGCTGATTTTTTTATATGGTAGCGACCGCTTCGCCGATAAATAATGCCACTAATTTCGGCGAGCACTCTGGTGTAGTGTAAGGCATTGAACTTGTCTTCATTACTGCCTGCAAACTCGCTGATACTGATATTTACAGGAAACTGAGCAACAGCAAACTCAGGTAATAACTCACTGGCCTGTTTGACCAACTTAGTCGGCAAGTTGCCTTTACTGGTGGCTTTGAATGAGCCTTCTTGCGCCATGGCCTCATCAAGAATAAGCGCTAAATAGCGCATCACTGGGCTGGCAGAATTACAGTGGGTGTGCAGATGCTCACCCACTGTAATTCAGCAAAAGGCGCATACAGCCAATTGGCCATTTGCGTTGGCGTTACGCCACAAAAATCGGGATGAGGTTGATTATTGCGATGGTGCACTTTGTGCTGCAAGGCTGCGTTGAGTTCATCAAGACTCAAATTTGGGTTCATTGCCAGCATGGTTTCAACATCATCGAAGACTTGAGCATGTTGCTTGGAAACACTGCTCATACAACAACGTTTAAATTTTTTACCACTGCCACAATGGCAAGGATCGTTTCGGCCGAGCTTCATTGCTGTCCTTCCTTACTGTTATAGAAAAAGCGCTGCATTTTCTTGTTTACGCTGATCCAATGTCTTAGCAATCGCAGATACTGTTATTTTACTGATCCCTTGCTGCCGTGCAAGATGAGTAAACTGGCCGATGGCTTCTGCAACTTCTTCAATGACTTGCCTTGCATCATTCCAATTCGCAAAGCCAGCACTAGTAGCAAGTTTTTGCATCACCTTAAGCGGTGGCGCTTTGCCATAACCTCCGAACGCAGTGGCGTGTTCGTTGAATGGATGTGGGCTGTAAGTAACATCGTAAAAAGGGGCGGGATCCCATTGACCGTCATCCGCTTGCAAAAACGCCCAGTTTTTACTGTGGTCGTCTTGATTAGACGACAGCAGGTTAAAAACGGCACGGCGAAATTGCAGTTGTCCAGCAGCGGGGGATTTACACAACTGACGGCTGGCTTTGATCAAGTCAATATAATCTAAACTTGGCGTTCGAAAGTCTGCATCCAGCAGCCCGCAAGCGCTGTGCATATGCAATCGGCCTGAACTCAGTTGACTGCCTGAGTCGGCCTGTTCAGTGATATAATCAAAACGCTTAAGCGCTAACCAGGCAGATGCACCGCTTGAAGATGGTGCTTCAATGAGTTGCCAGACTGGTGGTTGACACTTGGCAAGCTCGGCCATTTGTAAATAAACCGCCTCACACAAACCTTCTTCATGGCCGAGCGCTAGATTCTTCGAGGTAAATTTAATCAGCCACGCTTTATCGCCAGGCTTTGCAAAGGTTCGACAAAGCTGGGCTTCCCCAGCAGGCATATAAATCTGCGCCTTGGGCCTTGCCCCACCCGAACTACCACCCGTGACTAATGCAGCCAACACCTGTTGCGTATGACCATCTAACTCATCGTGGTTGTCGTCCATATAATCTGACATTGAAGTATCAAACAGCGTTTGTGCTTCTAAGCCCAAAGTTGCTAAATCAATATCCGCATGCGTCGTGGCTGAAAACTCAGACACCGGAGAAAAAGACAGCGCACCCATTCCTTTATCACCAACAAAGGCTAACCTATCCATCGCTGTTAATTGATTAGGCAGGATGCCCTGTTGCCGGAAAATACGATCTTGTAACAACATGCCCCAGCCATCGGGCAAACAATCTCCAAATACGCCATGTATACCTTGGTGCGGTGCTTTAGGTGCGGCTTGAACTTGCGCATTCGCTTGCAAGGTAAACGGTGATAAATTGCCAAACTGCTGCAAATAGTCGTCAGCATACTGAAAAAAAACGCCTTGCCGATTCTGCGCCAAGACTCCAACAGATATCTGTTCACCTGAGCTTAACGTACGAGTTACGGCGAGTTTTTGAATGGGTTTAAAACTCATCTTTTAGCACCTCATCAATACTCATGGGTATAGCAGCGCGTTCTTTACTAGGTTGCGTGAGCTGATAAAGCCTATCTAGCGAATCAAGGGTCTGCCATAGCAACAGCAATTGGCGAAATGAAATTTGCCCCGTCAACTCAAACTTCTTAATGGTGGCCGCAGGTACGCAGCTTCGCTCAGCAAGCGCCGCTCGTGACAGCTTTGCCTGCTTGCGTAACTCACGTAAATAAGCCGCATAGGCTTGGCTTACATCGGTATCATCAAGTAAGGTAAAATTCATCCGCAAAGACCAAGTGGATACAGTTATATCCATTATAGCGAAATAAATCAGAAAGTGGACACTATAATATCCATCAGTGCGTAGGGTGTTGAAATAATTACTCGATAAAGCCCTTCAAAACTGCTATGTTTTATCTCTAACAGCAGCATAAAAACGGCACTGTTTTTCCGTAGTCATAGCCAAGAAGCACCACTAAGATTTAGTAAAAGCCAGAGGCAAGTGGTGGGCAGTTTGGTGGGCAAACAAGCATTTTTGAACGGTTTCTTTTCGATAACTCATTGAGTTTGTTAGGGTCTAGGCCGCTACTCAATGAGCAGATCCAGAATATTGAGTAACTTCAATGATGGCTTGTTGTTATTGGTAGAAAAAAGCGGTTTGATAGGCTTCATCAAAAATGGTGAAAGTTTATAGCATGATGATAGGTTTAATAAAATTTAAGTTTCTTAAGCAAATTATTAAGTCGTCTGTTACATCGAAACTTAATCATAACGAACGATTATTGTGTAGATAGTGGTTGTATGAACAATAAACAGTAAGTTTTCAAATCGGAGTGGGCAGGAGTTGTTTTGTTGCCTACTCTTATTTGACGCAGTTAGATTTGACTTGATTGATCACATAAAACCAATGTGAATTATTTTTGTGTTACACAGTGTGGTGAAAGAACATTCAACTAGAGACTTCTTTGAATGAAAAACATAAAAATATTTTACTTTTTTCGGATAGGTTTAATTCATTCTTCTGTTGTTTTCTTTTCGTTTTTTAATGCGCGACGGTATTTAAATACGAATAAAATCATCTTTCACTTTGAATTTTTTGATTTTATTTCAAAATTTAAATTTTAATCATGATGGCTGAAAGAATTGATTTTTCCGCATGAAAAATGGGCTAATTAACTTGGATATTCAAAAATAAAATAATATCTTAAAAATAATTTTAATGTACCAATAAGACAAATTGATTGTGGTTATAATGCTATTTTTTGAATATAGGTAAAAATTTTTACTTGGAATGGAGTTTTTAGACATTGAAAAAAGTTGCATTAGTTACCGGCGCAGCTACCGGAATAGGTTCTGAAGTTGCGCGACAATTAAGTGAAGATTGGAATCTGGCATTACATACAAGAAAGAATGAACAATCACTCAGTAAAACAGCAGAACTCTGCCAGACTTTTGGTGCAGATACTTTATTAACTTACAGAGATTTTTCTCAGCTTGATCAGGTTGATGAATCATGCAAAAAATTGATTGATGAAGTGGTATTAAAATTTGATCGAATAGATGCTTTAGTGATCAATGCCGGTTATGCAAAAATATTTGATATTAACAGCTTTTGTACGCAAGATTTATTAACTGCATATAGTACGATTACCGGTCAATTTTTAGCGTTAATTAAACATGCAATGCCTTACTTAAAAAAGAGTCGTGATGCTCGAATTATTTTTGTTTCTTCTTTTACAACTAAAAAAGCTAACAATCAATGTGGAAACTTTACCTTAACCGCTGCCGCTAAATCGGCTGCGCAATCTTTAATTAGTTCATTGGCGTTGGAACATATTAAAAATAACATTACGATTAATGCTGTACTGCCGGGATTTATTCAAAAAGATGAAGCAGCAAAGTCAGCGATGACTCATGAACAATGGGCCGAAATTATTGAAGAAATTCCTGCTAAGCGATTAGGATTGCCGCTAGATGTCGCTAGAGTGGTCAAGTTTTTAATTGATGAAAAATCGAGCTATATAACTGGACAGCTTATTTCGGTTGATGGCGGGATTTCTTTGTAATTAACAGAGTCATTCTTTGATGCACTATGACCAAATTGCAATTGATATTTTTGCCATTTGGCATCTGTTTTTGCATAAATGTTAAATATATCCGGGTAGCTGTCATTCCACCATTTTGTTATTACACCGTTCGACAGTGCAATTTAACATCACTGTGTTGTCAAGCTACCTTGAAGTGATGTTCTATTCTTATTATCTTCTGCTTGTTATATCTAAAGCCTTATTCTATTTAAAATAAGGTCATCATTTGTGGTTTGTTGGGTGCGTGATATTTATCGAGGTATTGAGTCGAGGGTTCTTTGATCTCATAAAGCTGATAAGTTACTGCTAAAATAGAACTAGTCTTTGTTGGTAACTGTGTCATTTTAACGACAAATATTGCCTTAGATTCGGGGCTATCATATAGTTATTAAACTGATTTGAACAAATTGAATATGGTCCGATATTTTGACTTGTAATCGGCTTGCAATGGCAAATATGCGGATAAAAATGATAATTTTAATTAGATGTTTGGACTAAATAGCTGAATTTCCCGAAGGATGCGATATTTTAGGGTAATGATAATTTCAGGTCGTGATAATTTCGGGTAATATAGTGTTTCCTGTCTGAGTACTGATCGTCTGTCGTACTTTCAGTCTGGTGAATTAATGCCGAAAGTATATTGCTAATTAACTGGTATATTGTTTTGCATAAGAATACTGAATTTGGCAATGTTTTTGATTTAACTATTTTTGATTGATTTAGGTAATGAGTGCATGAGTAATATTGATTTGGCAAAAGGGAATCTCTATGTTGTTTCTGCGCCCTCTGGTGCAGGTAAAACCAGCTTACTCAAAGCCTTAATATCTCAGCTGAATACAGTTGAAACCTCGGTATCTCATACAACCCGTGCCAAACGAGTTGGTGAAAAAGAGGGAGTCGATTATTATTTTGTCAATGTCGATGAATTTACTCAATTAATCGGCGATGGTGCTTTTTTAGAACATGCCGAAGTTTTTGATAATTTTTATGGTACCAGTAAAGCCTCTATTGAAAAGCAGCTGGATAATGGTATTGACGTTATTTTAGAAATAGACTGGCAAGGTGCCAGACAAATCAGACAACAATTACCACAAAGTCGCTCCATCTTCATTCTACCACCCTCAAAATCTGCCTTAAGGCAACGCCTTGAAGGGAGAGGGCAGGACGATGCTAAAGTCATTGAAAATCGAATGCTAGCGGCTAAAAACGAAATGTCACACTTTAATGAATATGACTACCTGGTAATCAATGATGATTTTTCAACTGCAGTTGATGAACTGAAAGCCATTATTATTGCTGAAAGACAAAAAATTGAGCGACAGCAAAAAAAATACGCCTATTTGTTGAGCAATCTTTTGGACTAGTTGGAATTTTAAGGTAAACTATGCGCCCTTTCGCTCAGGGCATTGTAAATAGAGCGAATTTTAGGCATGAGTTAAATTTTTTTAATGTATATTATGCGGGAGTAACCAATGGCACGAGTTACTGTAGAAGATGCAGTTGATACAATCGGTAATCGATTCGATTTAATTATGGTCGCTTCAAAGCGGGCACGCCAGTTAGCAACTGGTGGTAAAGATCCTATGGTTGATTGGGATAATGATAAGCCAACAGTCGTCGCATTACGCGAAATCGAAGAAAAACTGGTAAATGCTGATAATGTTGACCGATTAGGCGCGTCTCAATCTGATGACTCAAGTGATATTGTCACGGAGTAATAGGCGTAATTGTTGACTAAGTCTGTATTATTTGAGTCTGTTTGGGGGGATTGAGTGTATCTTTTTATTGGACTTAAAGAGCAGTTACAAACTTATCTAGATCCCTCTCAAGTTCAAGAAGTCGAGAAGTCATATATTTTTGCCCGTGATGCTCATGCCGGGCAGCTTCGCTCTTCTGGCGATCCTTATATTACCCATCCTGTTGCCGTGGCAAAAATTCTAGCCAGTCTGCATCTTGATTACCAAACTATCATGGCTGCTTTGATGCATGATGTTATTGAAGACTGCGAAGTTAGCCGCGAAACCTTAGTGGAAAAATTTGGTGAGCGGGTAGCCGGGTTAGTTGAAGGCGTCAGTAAGCTGACGCAAATTAAATTCCGTTCACGTGAGGAAGCTCAGGCAGAAAACTTTCGCAAAATGATGATGGCGATGGTTGAAGATTTGCGAGTTGTCCTTATCAAACTAGCCGATCGTTTACATAATATGCGCACACTTGGCTCGTTGCGCCCCGATAAGCAACGCCGTATTGCCAAAGAAACAATCGAGATTTATGCACCCATTGCGAATCGCTTGGGTATGTATGCAATTCGTTCTGAACTCGAAGAGCTTGGTTTTGCTGCCAAGTACCCAATGCGCTGTCGGGTGATTCGAGACTCGGTAAAAAAGGCCAGAGGCAATCGCAAAGAAATTGTCAGTAGTATATGTAATAATATTCAAAGTCGTTTAGATGCTGAATATATTGACGCTGAAGTCATTGGTCGAGAGAAGTCTCCGTTTAGTATTTACCAAAAAATGCTTGATAAGGTTGGTAAAAAAGCGCAAGTATTTGACGATATTATGGATGTCTATGGTTTTCGAGTAACAACGGATACCGAAGATAACTGTTATCGAATTTTAGGCCAGTTACATAACTTGTATCGACCTGTTCCGGGACGATTTAAAGACTACATTGCTATTCCCAAAACTAACGGTTATCAATCGTTACATACCACATTAAAAGGTCCGCATGGATTGCATATTGAAGTACAGATCAGAACCACTACCATGGACCAAATGGCTGAAAATGGGGTTGCTGCTCATTGGCTTTATAAAAGTGGAAATGACATTAATCGAGCTGAAATACGAGCGCGCGAATGGATGCGTAATTTGTTAGAGTTACAAAAGAATACGCGAGATTCACTGGAATTTATCGAAAGTGTTAAAGTCGATCTGTTTCCCGATGAAGTTTATATTTTTACTCCGAACGGCAATATTATTGAATTGCCCAAGGGGGCGACACCAGTCGATTTTGCTTATGCAATTCATACCGATGTTGGTAACAGTTGTATCGCCAGTAAGGTTGATGGAAAAATTTCTGCGCTATCTACCGAGCTGACCAATGGGCGTACCGTTGAGATTATTACCGCGCCTGGTGCTAAACCGAACCCCGGTTGGTTGAGCTTTGTTACTACCAGTAAAGCGCGCACCAATATTCGTCACTTTATTAAAAACCTACGCCGTGATGATGCGATCAATCTCGGTCGTCGTTTGTTAGAAAAAGCGCTGGGTGGAGTGACATTAGATAGTATTGATAAAGCGATTATTGATCGAGTTATAAAAGAAACGCGCAGAGAAAATTTTGAAGAGATTTTAGCTGAAATTGGTCTTGGACAAACTGCAAGTGTCATTATTGCACATCGCTTAGATCCCAAAGTTGACACTGGTGGTGAAAAACATAGTACTCAAGATCGCCCGCTTGCCATAAAAGGAACCGAGGGCATGATGATTGAATACGCGAAGTGTTGTCATCCCATTCCCGGCGATCCAATTGTTGGAACGATCAGCACCAGCGGCGGGTTTATTTTGCATCGGCAAGATTGTAATAATGTTGCTAATCATCGTGATCAACTCGATAAATATGTTCCCGTTCAGTGGGAGAAAGATGTTGAAGGTGAGTTTCGGGTTGAATTGCGCGTTGGCGTATTAAACCAGCATGGGGTATTAGCCAAAGTAACCAGTTTGATTGCTGATGAGGGGGTTAATATCGCTAATATCGAAATTGATGCACATGATGGCGCAACCAATTTGCTTTGTTTCTTGATTGATGTTAAAAACCGTTTGCACTTAGCCAACATAATTCGAAAAATACGCTTATATGACTTTGTTATAAAAGTGTCACGTCATCGATAAAACAGATTATTATTTTTCATTCATAATTCAAATTTAATACAGGATATTTAAAATGACACGCGAAGTGATAAATACACCTAATGCGCCAGCTGCCATTGGCACTTATTCGCAAGCCGTTAAAGTAGGAACAACTGTTTATCTGTCAGGACAAATTCCGTTAGATCCACAAACGATGGAATTTGTTAGTGAAGAAATTACGGTGCAGGTTCATCAGGTTTTTAAAAATCTAAATGCAGTTATTGAAGCGGCTGGTGGTAATTTTAGTCAAATTACAAAACTCAATATCTTTTTAACAGATTTAAAGAACTTTCCTATTGTTAATGAAGTCATGGCCGAGTATTTTCAACAACCTTATCCCGCTCGTGCGGCTATCGGTGTTAAAGAATTGCCTAAAGGTGCGCAGGTTGAAATGGACTGTATTTTAGAGCTTGAAGCTTAATTTTTGTGTAATAGAAAAGTGTGTGAATGACAGATAGAAATCAAAAAATTATCGAATTGTTGATTCGCCGTCAGGATGATTTAACCGTGTTTATGGACGAAGTCCATAAGCCTCATAATCTGGCTGCAATCGTCAGAACCTGTGATGCGGTGGGAATTGGTGATGTCCATGCGGTTTATCCTCAAGGAATGTTACGTGAGTGTCATGGTACTGCCCAGGGGAGTAACCGCTGGGTAGATACACATGTTCATGGGGACTTACAACAAGGTATCGCACCATTAAAAGCGCGTGGTATGCAGGTTTTAGCCGCACACTTTTCTGATAAAGCGGTAGATTTTCGAGAAATCGATTATACACTGCCGACCGTTTTATTGGTTGGTTCAGAAAAATTTGGCGTCAGTGACAAGGCTGCTCAAATTGCAGATGAGCATGTCATCATTCCAATGTTAGGCATGGTACAGTCACTCAATGTCTCGGTTGCTTCAGCTATCATTTTATATGAAGCGCAAAGGCAAAGAGCGCTTAAAGGATGTTATGAAAAACAGCAGATTTCTCAAGAAAAATTTGACCGACTGCGGTTTGAATGGTTGCATCCTCACGTAAAGACATTTTGTATAAAGCACCAGATTAGATATCCTCAACTTAATGAAGAGGGCGAAATTTGTGATGAACAATGGCACCAATTAAGAAAGTCGATCAGTTAATACTTTCCTTTGTAACAAGTGATAATTTACCTATCGTTGATTTACGCCCAGATTCTGAGTATCAAAAAGGGCATATTAAATCTTCCAGCCACTTCCCGCTTGAAAATTTAATTGAGCGAGTATTTCAGCTACCTGCTAATAGTGTTGGTTTAAAATTAGTGGGAAATGAGCATGAGCTTGAAATTGGCAAGTCAATACTCGTTGAACGGGGCTATCATATTGAGTCTGTCTTAAATTGGCGTAATGATTACCTGTCAATTCTTGAGCGAAATAATCTATTATCTGAGGGGGCTACGTCAGAACGTTTATGGCAACCTTCGCCTGCGGTTGAGCATTTTTTATCATTGATCAAGTCGTCCGATCCCGCCATTCGGGCACTATTTGATGACCTGAACGCATCAAAATGCGCCCTTGATATTGCGTGTGGAGCTGGGCGAGATGCGGTTTATCTGGCAATGCAAGGCTGGCAGGTTAGTGCAGTGGATTATTTGCCACAAATGCTGGAAAAATTATCTGCGCTTTCCCAGTTTCATCAGGTTAGCATTAATTCTTTTTTACTGGACTTGGAAAAAACAGCAGATGCGTTAAATAAAATACCCGGATTATTTGATTTAGTATTAGTTGTCAGGTATTTACATCGCCCTTTGCTTAATGCAATTAAACAGAAAATTAAACCCGGTGGATTTATCGTGTATCATACTTTTATGCAAGGAAGTGAAAAGATAGGTAGACCTAAAAATCCTCGCTTTCTTTTGAAAAAAGGAGAATTGGCGAGTCAATTTAGTGATTTTCACATCATTAGCGATGAGATTATCAATTTACCAGATGGACGACCAACTAATTTTTTTATCGCAAAAAATAAATAATATGGGTTTTTACTGACAGAATATAAAATAAAGAATAATCATAATTACAATAATAAATTTACTAGCAGGGGGAAGTCGCTATTAAAACTTATAGCGCCTAGTCGAAGGAAAACTTAAATTGATTCGTAGAAAAAAGTATAAAACCGTTCTTTTTGCTGATATCAGCGGAAGTTCTGCGCTTTATAAAACAAAAGATAATCTGGAAGCAAAACGAATTGTTGATTCTCTGCTTGATGTGTTGATTAATGTTGTCGAAGAAAACAAGGGTAAATTGATAAAAACCATTGGCGATGAAATCATGGCCAGCTTCGATAATGCTGACAATGCGTTAATCGCGTCGGTTGTTATGCAGCAAAATAATCGCTTTATTACTCAATCCGAATTGAAATTAAGTATTGGTATCGGATTTGGTGAAATAATTATGGATGATGGGGATATTTTTGGTGAAGCAGTAAACGATGCTGCTCATTTAACAAAACTTGCAAAGGGTGGGCAAATATTATTGGTGGATAGTGTAATGCACCAGTTAAGTGATGAATTTCATGGAATGACACGTGAATTTGACCACATAAAAATGAAAGGCGCACAAGAAAGTTCTGTTATTTATCGGGTTTATTGGCAAGAAGGTGAAGCAGAAGAGCGCGAAACTCAATTAATGTCCTCTCAAGTTATCGATAATGTATTAAGATCATATAGTATTCAAATAAAATACCAATCACATACCCAGCGGCTGACGGCTGCACAAACGCCATTTATGATAGGCCGAGATGCTGCCAGTTGTGATTTATTGGTTGAAGGATCTCAGGTTTCAAGAGAACATTGTGAAATTAATTTTAGCCGAGGAAAGTTTGTTTTAATTGATCATTCTACTAATGGCTGCTATTTATCGGTATTAGGGAAAGACGAGTTTTATATTCGACGAGAAGAGTATCCATTAATTGGACATACTTGTTTATCGCTTGGGATCCCTGGGGCACAGGCTGAAAATGATGTTATTGAGCTGTTCTACTAAAATTTGTATAGAGATTTATCGATCATGAGGCGTATTGCCTTTTGGTCTCCGAAAGGTGGTGTTGGTAAAACTACACTAGCGCTCAATTTTGCTGCCGCTGTGTATTATTCAGGTAAATCGGTATTAGTTTGTGATTTAGATCCTCAGCAATCGGCGGTAGATGTTTTTAACGAAAAACGCTTGCCTTTTTCAGTGGTACCGAATCAACCGCAAGTTATTCCTAATGTCGATTTCCTTCTATTTGACTACGCGCCAAGCATCAAAGATATTCCAACTGTTGAAACAATTATTTTACCCATGAGGGCGAGTATTCTCGATTTAAAAGCCGTTAATCGTTCTCATCGATTAGTAAGAGAAAAGCGGGTTATACGTTGCATTAATGCAGTGGATACTCGACGGCATGATGAACGGGTAATGGCAATGAAGTTATATTCGGAAGGTGCTCACTTAATTAAAGATCGTTCTATTTATGTTAGAAGTCTTGCCTTAGGCGAGACTGTTTTCCAGCAGAATATGTATGGTTCGAGAGATGCGCAAAATGAATTTAAACGCCTTTTAGCTCGTGTAGAAGCCGGAAATGACTAACTGATGTATTGTTTTAGATTAATGACGCTTTGCAAATAGCAAATAAAAGCAGCTTCATCTAAATGCTAAATCTGACGGGTGCTAAATTGTGCTTGAAATTCTAAGCAAATCGATACGTACTTTGAAAAAGATTACGCAATGGTTGGTTACAAATAAAAAGATGTGGAGATAAAAGCATAGATAGTTTAGGGGTAATGGTCTTGTCGCTTGCTTTTATCGAACATTATTCAATAAAAAAGGAGCCTTTGGCTCCCTTTTTAAAGATTGAAAACTGAATTAGTCTTCTTTTTTAGCAACTGGCTTCTTTTTACGCTTAATTGGTTTTTTAGGTTTAGAAGCTGCTGAAACCAGTTTTGCTTCTAATTTAGCCATTGCTTTAGCTTGTTTTGCTTCAAGACGAGCAATTGCCGCAGCATCTTTTTTCGCTTGAGCTACTAATTTGCTTTCAACTGATTTCATTGAAGCTGCCAGTTTTGCTGCATTCTTAGCTTCTAGAGTTGCTGCTTTAACAGCTGCTTTTTGCTCTTTTACTTTAGCTGCAGCAGCAGTTTTTGCTTCCATTGCCTTTTTAACAGCCGCTTTAGCCGCAGCAGTTTTCTTCTTTTTAGCCACTTCTTTTTTAGCGGCTAAGGTTTTTGTTGCTGCATTCGCTTTAGAAACTAAAGACTTTAATGTGCCATCTGCTTTTTTTGCGGCAGCTACTGCTTTATCGGCTGCAGTCTGTGCAGTAGAAATAGCCTTTGATAAAACTGAGTTAGCTTTTGCTGAAGCTGCTTTTTTGGGGGCAGCTTTTTTGGGTGCTGATTTTTTGTTGAGTCTTTTCGCATTGTTTTTAACCATGATAAATCTCCACTAGTTTTTGAATGTAAGAATCTCCAAAACGAAGTGTATAGTCAAGAGTCAAAAAATTCAAAAAAAATTTTTAAAAAAGCTCAAAAAAATGCAAAAAAAACCTAAATAAATGTAAAACTGATCAAGATTAAGTGTTGAATTCCCGTTTTCGGTAAATTTTTACCAAAAAATTTAAAATAGATATTGAGCTTGAATATTAATTTCATCTTTTAAAAATCTATTCGTATAGAAAAAGTTATTCCTTTTTTTGTGATTTAACCCAACCTGTAATCATTTTTGAAAACGTTATATTCTCAATTTCAAGTTTTGAAGTGGTATAAGGAAGATGAGCAATTCTTGAATACTCTGATTTCCATAAACCTTGATTAAGTGATCGTATAAATTTGGCCGATTTACTCTCATCCTGGATGAATATGTAGTAAGGAAGAGTTTGTTTTGACAGTTGTGTTTGTAAATCGGTAGATAGGTTTTGTGGCGTTTCGGGATGAAATAAACTGATTTGTGTGACTTGGTTGAGTGATGGAAGCGACGCTAATATCCAAAAAGCACTATTTTCATTGGCAACTATGAGAAGACTTTTATTTTCATTGGGAATCTTTTGAAGCAGATTTTGCATGAGCAGAGAGTAAAATTCCTGGTAAGCCTCTTGATTATTAAAGAAGGGTTTGTTTTGTTCCAAAGAGGCCATCTGATTAGTTGAAGTGTTTGGTGAATCATTTAGTGTCTGTTTATTTTCGAGCGATGTGTTTTTATTTACCAAATTATTTGCTGTTGATACTGAGTTTTTAGAAGTGTTTTGTGTTGCTGGATCTTCTTCTGAATTGTCGGTATCTGTTTGGTTAGGTTGAGCACTCTTAATTAAAGCTCGCGAAGGATAATCAGCAAGGGGTAGATTGGGTATATAAACTTCCCACCCTTGTTGACTAAATTGGTGTGCCAACGGATAAACTAATCGCAGGTGTTCGGCATTTTCCCCATTCGTATGTAATAAAATGAGATTTCCGGTCTTTTTCTTTGTTTTCATCCAGTGCTTTAACACTAAAATTTTTGTTTGCTCTATATCAATCCAAAATTGATCATCGGCTTTTGTGGTTCGAGCCAATTCATTTTGATTAACTGAAAAAGAGGGTTGTTTGGGGAGCGAATCTAATGCCGCCATATTATTACTTTCATTATCTGCCGTTTCCGCTGCATAAAGAGTGTTGGATAAACTGCTTAAATAAAGAATGAGGAATGATTTGTGTAAAAATAAGAGTAGTCGTTTTATTTGAACATTTGGACAAAACATACCTACTGGTTTCCTAAGTACATTTAAAAACAAATTGAATTGTCATTATGGCACAAATTACCTCTTTACAAGTGATTTCGACTTCTTGTTTAAACCCACAACTTTTATTGGTTTTCAGCCGATCGACAAGTTTGACAAATTGTTCTGCGTGAATATTAATATTGGCGCTGCTGACAAAATCTTGAGTGATAGGTTCAAAATATTTAATGTTTCCTTCCGCAGCAACTAATTCAGCTTGATAACCCTGTTTATCGTACCAACATTTTAACAAGGTCCAGCCAGTCGCCATCCCAGCAGCATAAATACTACCCGCAAATACCGTTCCATGAATATTAATGTTAGGAGATAGTTGCGTTATTGTTTTAATGGATAACGAATCAAGAAGACTTATTTGCCATCCGATTGCTTTTGAGACGGGAATTGTTTCATGTACCAACTTTTCATATTTATTCTTCACTAAGTAACCCTCAATTAAATAACATCACGTTCATATTAATAAGCAGGTTGATTATTTTAACTGACATTGTATTGAATACGGCCGTTTGGCGATTCAATTTTATGTATTTTTACTAAAACTAATTGATATATAGATGAGTATTGAGCAACTTTATTGAGAATTAGTTCAAATTTTGTAAAAACACTTAAGTTTTAACATCGAAAGTTAGTCAATTTTTCAACCCAAAGGGGAACTCTACGATATTACTAATTTTGTAAAGCCTTTTTTAATTATGGAACAATCAAAAGTACTTAAAGGACTGCTGATCACTTTGACTTGTTTCAAATGGTGTTGAAATGTTGCGAGCCGAATTAGTTTGAATTGATTGATTTGGTATCTGTCACATTGTTGCGGCCATCGAAAAGCTTTAGTGAGGTTCTTTGAAAAGGCAATGAGAAAGTGTTGCTTCTTAATACCAGTAGAGATGAGAAAGTGAATAAAATTCATTGAGAATAAACTGGATTACCAGTGTTTAAAATAAGTCATCAATGGCTGAACTAGACTCAAGTTTTTATATTATTTAGCTAGCGGTGTCTTTTATATTTGTAGAAGTTAATGTTTACACCAAAAGTGCTTTTTGCTTGTCAAAACTATTGATTATAAAACCGCTTTAATTGCCAGTTGATTAAATACGGTGGTTGACTTTGAAAAGGTCATTTTGTGAGTGTAATGTGCCATATTAATAAGTGTGTAGTTATATAGGTGAATGATATAAGTGAATGATATAAGCAGGGCTTGTATATATGACTAAGTGACAGCCATGCTATTTTGATTTCGCTTGGCGACAAATCAATGAAGGATCTCAATAGAAAATTAAGGTGTGAGTTTTCTCACAGCATAAATTGTTATGAACGGCAGCGGCTAGCAATGTATTCCGACGGAGGTAAAACTTCTTTGCAAAGAATATAAGAATTAAGCTTTTTTGTAAGTGACAAGTTCACTTCATTAAATGAAAGTAATGAGTGATTTAATTAGGTGTAAGTAAATAGTGTTTTATTAGCTTAAATTATAGTCAGTTAGTAAAAAGTAAGTGATTAGAATTTGAGCAGGTATGACCCACGCGAAATGACAATTTTGATGTGTCAAGCGGGTTAAAATTTTGGAGAAATTAAATAAGGTCATGTTGTTAACAATGGATCAGGTCAGTGAACAGAATTTGGTTATTGCAAATAGTGACAAATTAACGTTCACTAAGCCGATGAAAGAATCGGTAACCGACGAACAGTTAATGTTGCAATATGCCAGAGGTGATATTCTGGCATTTGAACAACTTTATAAAAAGCACAAAGGTGGCTTGTATCGCTTTTGTTTAAGACAACTTGTTAATTCTGCAAGGGCTGAAGAGTGCTTTCAGGAAATCTGGTTAAAAGTCATTAACAATCGAATTAATTATGAGCCCAAAGCGTTATTTACCACATATTTATATCGCATTGCACAAAACCACATTATTGACGTTATCAGAAAAGATAAAAAGCTGAAGTCTGAAATTCAATTGGACGAATCCCTAGAGCCTTTATTAGGTGAAAATTCACATCCAGACTTTATTCATGACTTAATAACAGACCAGATTCACCAACAATTACGTTATCAAATTGAAGCACTACCAATAGAGCAGAAAACTGCATTATTACTTAAACTGGATGCGGGACTATCACTCGACGAAATTGCCTGTGTTTTAAATTGTGGTCGCGAAACCGTAAAAAGTCGCCTGCGTTATGCGACAGAAAAACTGAAAAAACTGCTTGGAGAATTCAATGAACAAGCAAAATGATAATAGCGAGTTGACAGATGTTGACTCAATTGATGCATTAAATAATGTGTACCAGCAAATGCAAAAAGAAGTGCCTTCGATAGAATTAGATAGGCAAATAATTGCTGCTGCTTATCGTGAAATTCAACAGCCTAAAAAGCGCAAAATTGCAGAGAAAAAGTGGTGGCAAAAAATAAGTTTACCACTTTATGTGGCAGCAACATTTGCGTTTACAATCGTTACGACACATTGGTTTTGGCCTGCTTCGACGGGAAAAATGTTACCAGGTACTTCTCCTGGTCCAGTAACATTCGAAACCGCAAACGATACCACTGCCAGTATTTCCCCACCAGAAAGAAAAGCGTTAATAATACCGGAACGCAAACAAATTTTATTGCCACCAAAAGAAAAAACAATACCTGAGTTAGACTCGAATGACGCTACAGTTAGCGGTTTTGGCGAGTTTGAAGCATTAAATATAGAAAACATTCCATTAGAAAAAATGCTAATAAAAACTCCTCAGACCAATCAGAAGGATAAGCCTTCCACTGGCAAAGTTGGTTCGACTAATGTGGCTAGATTACAAGTGCCAACTGCAGAAACTTGGGCAAGAGAGATACTAAACTTATATAAAAGTGGCGAGTATGAATCAGGCAAACAGGCATTAATAAAATTTAAAAAAGTTTATCCTGAATATCCAATTGATGAACAACTGAAAGTTTTTAAATAGTTACAATGATTCAAATCAATAATATGAATCACGGTGTGACAATTTATCTCTGTACAAAATAGCTGATTTTTGCTTGCTTCCTGCCGGATCATCTTTATAATTTGGTGAGGATAGGGAGGGGGAGTCATTTTTTAAATGACGCCAAAATATTAGTAATTGAAATTCAGATTGCGTGATATTCCTATTTTTATAAATCCTATAAATCATAATAAGCGATTAAGTCGTTATAAATAATAAATAGTGGAGACGTTAAATGGCCATTCGACGCAAAATATTTGCGAGCTTGGCAGCACTGCTTGGTTTTATCCTAGCTGGTGTTGTTCAAGCGAGCGCTGATTATAATATGCGCCCGGGTGTGACAGAGACAAGCCTTGAAGCCTATGACCTACATATGTTGGTTATATGGATTATGACCGGGATTGCAGTTGTCGTATTTGGATTGATGTTTTATTCAATAATCTTTCATCGCAAATCCAAAAATCCTAACCCAGCGACGTGGTCGCACAGTTCAGTTGTTGAACTTATCTGGACGACCATACCTTTAGTTATTCTTGCTTTTCTTACTGTTCCTTCAATTCAGTTATTACTTAAAATGGAAGATACTTCTGATCCAGATCTTTCAATTCAGGTAACTGGTTCGCAGTGGAAGTGGCATTATAAATATCTCGATAAAGATATCGAGTTCTACAGTACTTTGAGTACCCCCAGAGAGCAGTTTGAAAACTTTTCTGGTGATGCTGCAACTAAAGGTGAAAATTATTTGCTTGAAGTTGACAATGAATTGGTTATTCCTGCCAATAAAAAAGTACGCTTTCTGGTAACTGCCGAGGACGTCATACATGCTTGGTGGGTTCCTGATTTAGCTGTAAAAAAAGATGCGATTCCTGGTTTTATTAATGAAACCTGGACTCGAGTTCCGCAAACGGGTGTTTATCGTGGGCAGTGTGCCGAACTGTGCGGTAAAGATCATGGATTTATGCCGATAGTTGTAAGAGTCGTTTCTGAGCAGGATTTTGAAGCTTGGGTCGAGAAGAAAGATGCAGAGCGTATAGCTGCTGAAAAAGCGGCTGCCGAAGCGGCGGCGAAAAGCTGGGATATGGATAAGTTAATGGCATTAGGTGAACAAGTCTATAATGGAAAGGGGACTTGTGCTGCTTGTCATAAACCGGATGGTTCTGGTATGCCGCCAGGATTCCCTGCTTTAAAAGGTAGTGCAATTGCAACTGGCCCAGTTAAAGATCATATTGATATTGTTGTTAATGGTTCTACTGGTGGTATGCAAGCATTTGGAAAACAATTGACTGACGCTGAACTTGCTGCGGTTATTACTTATGAGCGAAATGCTTGGGGCAATAACACTGGCGATAAGGTTCAACCTGCTGACATTCAGGCTTTTAAAGCCGGTAACCAATAGGAGACGATCTCATGGCTGATCATCACCCAACCGGCATCAAACGCTGGTTATTTACAACCAACCATAAAGACATTGGTTCAATGTATTTGTGGTTCTCTTTCATTATGTTTTTAATTGGCGGCGCAATGGCTATGGTCATTCGAGCCGAGCTTTATCAACCCGGATTACAGTTTGTTGAGCCCGCTTTCTTTAATCAAATGACCACGATGCATGGTTTGATTATGGTGTTTGGTGCGGTAATGCCAAGTATGGTGGGATTAGCCAACTGGCTTATCCCAATGCAAATTGGAGCGCCAGATATGGCGCTTCCACGGATGAATAACTGGAGTTTCTGGATTTTACCCTTTGCATTCACCTTGTTACTTTCTTCATTGTTTATGGAAGGTGGAGCACCTAATTTTGGATGGACCTTCTACGCGCCATTATCAACAACCAACGCTAGTGCACCGCCTAGTACTGACTTTTTCATTTTAGGTGTTCACATGATGGGTATTTCCTCAATCATGGGAGCGATAAATGTTATCGTTACTGTATTTAATATGCGTGCACCGGGTATGACGCTAATGAAAATGCCCTTGTTTGTATGGACTTGGGTAATTACTGCATTTCTATTGATTATGGTAATGCCAGTATTAGCTGGAGCGGTAACGATGATGTTAACTGATAGACACTTTGGAACGTCATTCTTTGAAGCATCGGGTGGCGGTGATCCTGTTATGTTCCAGCATATATTCTGGTTCTTCGGGCATCCTGAAGTTTACATTATGATTTTACCGGCATTTGGTATTGCATCAGAAATCATCCCGGCATTCTCGCGTAAAAAACTGTTCGGTTACTCTTCGATGGTTTATGCAACGGCTGCAATTGCGCTGTTATCTTTCCTCGTTTGGGCTCACCACATGTTCACTGTTGGTATGCCGATGGCAGGTGAAATCTTCTTTATGATCGCAACCATGTTGGTATCTGTGCCAACCGGCGTGAAAGTTTTCAACTGGGTTGCAACCATGTGGAAAGGATCGTTGACTTTTGAAACACCAATGTTGTTTGCGATTGCATTTGTAATTTTGTTTACTATTGGTGGTTTCTCTGGCGTTATGTTGGCCATGGCGCCAGTTGATTTTCAATACCATGATACTTATTTTGTTGTTGCTCATTTCCATTATGTACTTTTCCCTGGCGCTATTTTTGGTACGACTGCGGCAGTCTATTACTGGCTACCTAAATGGACAGGCAAAATGTATAACGAAAAACTTGGTCAAATTCACTTCTGGTGGTCAATGATTGCAGTTAATTTGACATTCTTCCCAATGCATTTCAGTGGTCTGGCGGGTATGCCTCGACGGATTCCTGACTACAATATGATGTTTGCTGATTTTAACCAGTGGGCGAGTATTGGTGCGTTTGCATTAGGTTTGAGTCAGCTATTCTTCCTTTACATTGTGATTTCGACAATTCGCAGTGGCAAGAAAGCTGAAGAAAGACCTTGGGAAGGGGCTGCTGGACTTGAGTGGGAACAACTACCATGTCCTGCACCGTATCATACATTCGATACACCACCGAAAGTGAGCTGATTGTTAGTAAACAATAATCGATAAAGAAGACGAAGTATGAGTGAGCAAAAACAGACATCTAAAAACAAACAGTTAATTGTTAAACTAATGGCAATTGTTGGTGGTATGTTTGTTTTTGCGTTTGCCTTAGTGCCTTTATATGATGTGTTTTGTGATATTACCGGCATTAATGGTAAGACTCGAGGTCAGGCTCTTTATAAAGCAACGACTGTCAATAAAGAGCGACTTGTAACGGTTGAGTTTTTAACAAATATTAACCGCGGAATGCCTTGGGAATTCAAATCAACGGTGGGTTCTATTAAAGTCCATCCAGGTGAATTGAATGAAGTCTTGTTTTATGCAAAAAATAAAGCGAGTAAAGATATTGTTGGTCAGTCAGTGCCAAGTATTTCCCCGGGCGAAGCCTCGTTATACTTGAATAAAACTGAGTGCTTTTGTTTTGATCAACAGCTGTTAAAGGCTGGCGAAGAAATTAAAATGCCGATGAAGTTTTATATTGACGCCGATATCCCCGAGCATATTACTCATCTGACTTTATCTTATCAGCTATTTAATATTACTGATGCAGCAAATACTGCATCGGGTGCAACCAAGTAAAGTGATTGAGTCACTTTAAGATGGAGAACAATAATGAGTACTGAAACAGAAGAACAAAAGTACGAAAAATATTATGTGCCAGAGCAAAGCCCTTGGCCAATCATTGGGGCAGTTGGATTATTTGTTCTTGCGTTCGGAGCAGGTCATTTTATTCAGCAATCATCAGGTAAGGTCGGTAATGATGGTAGCTTTGGCTGGTTAATCTTTCTATTTGGCTTAGCTATCATGATTTATATGGTATGGAGCTGGTGGCGCGATACGATTCGTGAATCAATGTCTGGACTTTACAGTGAGCAAATGGATCGCTCATTTCGACAAGGTATGCTGTGGTTTATCACCTCTGAAGTTATGTTTTTTGCTGCATTCTTTGGTGGTTTATTTTATGCAAGAGCACTAGTGGTTCCCTGGTTAGGTGGTGAGGGCGCTAATGCAATGACTCATGCTATTTTATGGCCTGATTTCATTCCACAGTGGCCCTTGACTGAAACGCCGGATGGACGAACAACTCAAGCGATGGGGCCAATGGGCTTACCCGCAATCAATACTGCTATCCTGCTGACCAGTTCGTGGACATTAACCATTGCTCACCATGCTTTAAAAGATGGTAATCGGGCAACACTGCTTAATTACACGGTAATTACCGCAATGTTGGGGATCATCTTTTTAGGCTTACAGGTTTGGGAATATCACCATGCCTATTCAGAAATGGGTTTAACACTAGGTAGCGGTATTTATGGTTCGACATTCTTCATGTTGACGGGCTTTCACGGATTACACGTGACTATTGGAACAATATTTTTGATTGTATTATCTATTCGTTGTTCGCAAGGCCACTTTAAACCAGAAAATCATTTTGCCTATGAAGCAGGTGCCTGGTATTGGCATTTTGTCGATGTGGTTTGGTTATTCCTGTTTATTTTCGTCTATATTCTGTAATAAATATCGAACGAGATTTCTGATAAAAAAGCCGAAGTACATTTGCTTCGGCTTTTTTTATCGAATATATTATCGTTTATTGATTGGCTTCTACGGTTGGTAAACCGTGAGGTTCAATAGCACCGGTGTAAATACCCACAATTAATAAAATAAACAAGGCAATTGAAAGGCCAATCCGCCAAGTAAGATTGTTTACAGTTTTCTTTGAATCTTTTTCTGTTGTCAGAAAATATAAGCTTCTAAATAAACTGAAAACAATTGCCAATAACGCGATAACAATTAGTATTTTTATGAGCATATTCTATTCCTTTCCAGCCGTTTTGGCTCTGGATTATGAACGAATAGTGATAGAATACGCCTCTTGAGTTTAATTTGCCAGTGGAGTCTCTTTTTTTGAAGCACTCAGTCGAATATTCAATTGGCCGATATCAACTGCGGATTAATATCTGGTTTTTGATTATTTTTTTGTTGGTTCAAACTTTACTGAATGAATTAGGTTTCTGGCAGTTAAATCGGGCAAAAGAAAAGCAACAGCGATTAGTGCTGTTGGCGCAAGGCGAGCAGGAAACGGTTACTAGTTTATCCGAATTAACTGCACAACAAATTAATCAGTTTCAAAAAGTAAAACTGAAGATGCAACTAAAGTCTGAAAAAATATTATTTTTAGACAATCAGGTTAAGGAAAAAAGAGTTGGCTATCATGTGCTAAATGTTGCACAAGATAGTTTGACTGGAAAAAACTATTTGCTTAATCGAGGCTGGGTCATGGCAGATATTGATCGAAGTAAACTACCAGATATCGAACTGCCTGATAGTAACTGGTTAATTGAAGGGCGAGTGTATCCATTGCCGCCAAAATCAATTTCAACAGAAAGTGCCAGAGTGGAAGTTTACCCTAGTGGTTATCGACTGCCGGTGCTTGATCAACATATTGTCAACGAAATTGGACAATATTTAGGTTTAGAAATCCAGTATTATATTATTCGGCTCGATCAAAATGTTCAGGGCGCATTTGATACCGAATGGGTATGGACCAATATGACGGCAGAAAAACATTTGGCTTATGCCTTTCAATGGTTTTCGTTAGCTTTAGGGTTTCTTGTGGTCAGTTTATTTGCTTGTATTAATAAAAGGTGATCTAGTGGATTTTGAAGAATTAAAAAATGAGTCTCCCCACGAAAATATTAAAAAAAATCGACTCACATTAGTTTTTTTATTTTCAATATTTTTTATTCCTGTGTTTATTGCTTATTCGGCTTATTTTACCGGATGGTTTAGTTCTGCAACTGAAAATAGAGGAACTCTGCTGGTTGACAAATCAGTTTTAGATATCGAAGATTTTGAGTTTATCCGCCCTGATGGACAGGCAATCAGTGGCGAAGAATTTGAAACCATTTATTGGTGGATAATGCCAATTAATCCAGAAAAATGTAGTCTTGAATGTATTGAGATAAATACTTATATGCTCAACCAAACTTATGTTGGGCTAGGTAAAGAGTCAAAAAGAGCACGTCAATTACTTGTTTTGCCTAAAGGCTCCACAATTAATACCAAAGCGTTTCCTGTTGCTTACAGCCCATTTACTGATATTGGTGTAAGTCCATTGGGAAAAACTCGAAGTGGGCTAGGTAAAGCGCTACCTGCAGATTACATTTATTTGGTTGATCCTTTGGGAAATATTATATTGCGTTACGATCTTGCAAAAACTAAAGATGATGCGCCAAATATCAGTAAAGATTTACGTACTGATATTATGCGCTTGTTGCGCTATTCTCGGTTAGGCTAATCGATTAATTAAAATAAATTAATAACAATAATAATCTTAATAAAATAGTTGCAGTGGTATTTATATGAATAAAAAGACTCATCGAAACTTAGCTTTATTTGCAGCAGTTTTTGCAGTTGTGGTTGTCGTTTTAGGTGCTTTTACCCGACTTTCCGATGCTGGACTTGGATGTCCTGACTGGCCCGGTTGCTATGGTTTTATGCATATTCCTACGAAGAGCGAGCATATCGAAAAAGCCAACGCAGCTTTTCCTGAACAACCTTATGAATTTCATAAAGCTTGGCCTGAGATGGTGCACCGATATTTTGCAGGAACACTGGGATTACTGGTTTTAGCGTTGGCGATAATTAGTTTTCGAAGTCAACAAAAATTCACTTTTAAACACTCAACCTTTTTATTGGTTTTAGTCATCTTTCAAGCTGCTCTAGGTATGTGGACCGTCACCATGAAACTACATCCTTCAATTGTTATGCTGCATCTTTTAGGGGGAATAACAACATTATCATTATTGGCATCTTTAACATTACGCTATCATTTTGCTGACAGGAAAAATCAATTAATCAAGGTAAAAAATTCGCTTAAATGGCTAGTGATTTTTTCTTTAATAATTGTTACCTTGCAAGTTGCTTTGGGCGGTTGGACATCAGCTAATTATGCTGCGCTGGTTTGCCATAAATTACCCGTTTGTCAAGGCAACTGGCTGCAAGATGGTGATTTTATCTCAGCATTTCAGTTCTGGGGTGGCAAAGCCGACACTTATGAGTATGGAATCTTACAACAAGATGCTCGCATCGCAATTCATGCATCTCATCGAATTGGTGCATTTATTGCGAGCTTTACTTTACTGGCATTAATTTTTCAATTAATTCGTCTGACTGAGTATAAACTCTTTCAACGAATTGGTTATATTGTTCTTGCGCTGTTAATTACACAAATCGTTTTAGGTGTAAATAATATTGTTTTTAAACTGCCATTATTTAACGCAGTTGCCCATAATGCGGTTGGCGCATTACTTGTAGTCAGTATGGTGTGTTTATTAACTTTAATTTTGATAGCCAAACCAACTATAAAGGAAGTCACTGATGGCAAATAGTCAAACAACTTGGAAAGATTATTTTGAGCTAACTAAACCAAGAGTCGTCGCTTTAATATTGGTAACGGCTGTTGTTGGTATGTATATGACACCGAGTGAATCGGTACCTTTTCATATCGTAGTGATTGCGACAATTGGTATTGCATTGGCTTCAGGTGGCGCAGCGGTTGTCAATCATGTGGTTGATCAGCGCATCGATGCGATTATGGCAAGAACATTTAAGCGACCAGTCGCAACAGGTAAAATTGATACCAAGCGTGCAGTAATATTTGCATTTACATTATCTATTAGCTCAATGCTACTGCTGTATAATTTTATTAATCCACTAACGGCTGTGCTGACTTTTTTTGGTTTGGTGGGATATGCGTTTATTTATACGATGTATCTTAAACGTGCAACACCACAAAATATTGTTATTGGTGGATTAAGTGGCGCCATTCCACCATTGTTAGGGTGGACAGCAATTGATGGATATGGCGGCGAAATACATCCGCACGCATTGTTACTGGTATTAATTATTTTCGTGTGGACACCTCCCCACTTTTGGGCTTTAGCAATTTTTAGACGTGATGAATATGCGAAAGCTGATATACCTATGCTACCAGTAACACATGGTATTGAATTTACTAAACTCAATATTGTTTTTTATACGGTTTTATTATTGTTTGCTGGTGCTTTGCCGTATCTGGTTGGAATGTCTCACTTAATCTACTTGATCGGTTCTACAATATTGGGCATTGTTTTTTTATATTATGCTATCAAGCTAATGAAAACTACGGATAGAAAAGTTGCAATGGATACCTTTAAATATTCCATTCACTATTTAATGATTTTATTTGTTGTCTTATTGGTTGATAAGTATTATCCCATTTTAGCATGATTGATTAATGCTTATGTTTACACGCAAAATTCATATTAAAAAACGTTATATAAAGAATCAGATGATTAAGAAAATACTTTGGGCAAGCATGTTGTTAACCATGCTAAACGCCTGTGATGGAATATTTCAAGCAAAAGCACCTGAGTTTACTCAGTTACTGGTATTTCCAAAGAAGAATCCAGTGGCTGGTTTTTCATTATCCAAACATGATGGCGAGCGCTTTGATACAAAAAATTTCACGGGACATTGGAATTTGATTTTTATTGGGTATACGCACTGCCCAGATGTTTGCCCGATGACGCTAACGGATATTACCAATATTTATAAAAATATTGATCCCGAACTGCAAAAGCATTTTCAAATTATCTTTTTATCGGTTGATCCTAAAAGAGATACCTTACCTCACTTAGCTGATTACATTGAGCACTTCCATGATGATTTTGTTGCGATCACTGGTGACAAAAATGAAATTGATAAAATTGTCAGTGTATTGGGGGGGATATATCATATTAATGATGAAGATGAAAAATACTATACCGTTGATCACACGGCTAAAATTTTTATTGTCAGCCCAACCGGTGAGCGATATGGAATTATCACTAGCGAAGCGATGCATAATAAAGATAAATCTAATCTGGTGAAAGATTTAAATCGGCTGGCGCAAACCGGAATTTAATATTTCTTTAGTTTTCAGCACCATTTAGCCATATATCCATGAAAATCAGTTATCTACTGTAACTGATTGGATTTTCGTTATATGATTAACTTAAGTAAAAGATTAACCTAGAGCGAAACCAGTTGAAATTTCTACCCCAGAGCTTTTTTGGTCGAAATGCACTGATGATTGCTACCTTGTTGGTGATCAGTCATGTGGTCTCTTACTTTACCGTTCAACATTTTGTCATCGATCGCCATAATCGTATTGTTATGTACCTGGCTTCTAATCAGGTTAAATTGCTGCATATTGGTGATGAGGCAGACATCCCTAAAAATCTGGCTGTTGGTTTTTCACAAACTACTCAATTAGAACTATATTGGATCAGTGGTGTTGCGCCCGAACCGCTTGGATTTCAAAGTGCACGCTATCATCAAGGATTTAGCGAACAAGCAGAAAGATATTTAGGTAAAAATACTATCGTTAAAGTAGAAAACTCCGATGGTATTTATCTTTGGATTAACGAAGCGAATAATCCAAAATTGTGGATTCGTATGCCGATTGGGGATTATGAAGGTAATAATCCGATGGAATTATTTATATTTACCGGTATGTTACTGTTTCTTAGTTTAACCGGCGCATGGATTTTAGTTTTTCAGTTACACCGGCCATTGAAGCGATTAGCCTTTGCAGCTCGAGAAGTGGGTCGTGGCGACTATCCTGGGCGTTTGAAAGAGACCGGGCCACTTGAGTTAGTTTCGGTTACTGCTGCATTTAATCAAATGGCGGCAGATGTTCATCAGCTTGAGGAAGAAAGAACCTTATTGCTTGCTGGTATTTCCCATGACCTGCGCACACCAATAACTCGGATTCGACTGGCTTCAGAGTTTTTATCGGATGAAGATAAAGAAATCAAAGAAGGGATTATTGCCGATACGCAAGATATGGATGATATTATCGATCAGTTTATTGGGTATGTGCGCTATGGCAGTGAAGAAAGACGCGAAGTTGGTGATTTACGAGAACTTATCCAAAGTGTGATAGATGCCGCGGCAAAACAGCACGAAGGATTGACTGGCGAACTGACAGAATTGCCTCAAGTGGCATTCAAACCCATGGCAATGAAGCGACTGATCAGTAATCTTATTGAAAATGCCTTTCGTTATGGCAAGCCACCTGTGATAGTAACAGCGAGTCAAACTGAAGATAGTATTGAAGTGAGTATTCGAGATCATGGAAAAGGCATATTAGATCTCGATAAAAAGCGACTATTCCAGCCTTTTGCTCGTGGTGATAAGGCGCGAGGAGGAAAAGGCTCAGGGCTTGGCCTAGCTATTGTCGCAAAAATTGTTGAAATGCATGGTGGAGAAATTGTACTGAACAATCATCCTGAGGGGGGATTGGAAGCAAAGTTTTCTATACCGGTTAATTACACAATGAATTAATTCATTATTATGTACATTTCTGCCATTAAAAATAAGGTTAATTTGCAGGATTAAAAAGCTATTTAATCACTAAAACCACAAGTCAGGCATAGCTAACCTTGTCATTCAAATTATTTTAGTGAAACAAGCTCAATTTAATAAATCTATAATATTTTCATATAGATATCGAGCGAATTTGCCATCTCTTCAGACTAATTTAGAAGACTCACTAATCAATTGTCGTTATAATTACGGCCCTGCCAATAACATAAATAAGAAGAATCAATGTTAAAGAAAATATTCAATAAACTGGGTGAATATATAAATTCCGATGCTTTTCTCATTTTAAGAGCGCCGGTTAAGCAGAAGATTGCTGTAGATGAAAGTGATCGTGTTGAGCAATTAACAGATATTGAAGAAATTAAGCGAATATATCAACAATCTGATCGATCACATCCAGGATATATGCAAAACTTTGAGGCGAGAATTCAGCATGGTTTGACATTCTTTGTCTATTATCGTGAAAATGAAATAGCGGCTACAACCTGGATGTTGTATGACATTCCGCGCTTTATTGATGAGCTGGTTTTACATGTGTATCCAGAAGAAAAGTCACTTTGGATTAGAGACATTTATGTGACAGAAAAGTTTAGAGGTAAAAACTGTTTTGCAAAATTGATTTATCTGGTTTCTCATCATTTTTATCGTGATAGCGTGAATTATCTTTATTCTGACGTTCAGAAATCAAACTTTAGCTCAGTAAGAGCCCATGAAAAATATGGTTTTATGGTGGTTGACTCAATGAACTATACGCATATTTTTCAGTGGTTAATCATTCGCTCGATTCGTTCTGTTAAAACTCGGGTTAATGCATTTGCGCCAACCAAATCGGTGTTGCTGCGAGGTAATCAATTGAAAAGTTATATTAAAGAAAATATAGCTTAAAGTGTCGGAGTAAAGTGTTTGCTTAAATTGTTTATATCAATTGAAGTCAGTGAATTTAGAAAAAACTATTTTGAAAAACTAAAATAATTCAATTTCTGATGACGATGATGATTGGTTTTTGCGGGTAACCGATTGTCCAAGTGCTTCTTTATGATGACGATGCTCTTCTTCCATCGTATAAGAACTTCTAATATCAGATTGTAATTGCTTAAATTTAATTAGCCGATTATCAGCATCTAATCCTGAACTTGCTTGTAAAATACTGTTTGCTTGAACAAGATTTTCTTCTACGTGTTTTAACTTTTGACTAACTCTGTCTTGAAACTGTAGGTCAACAATCACTTTACCAATTTCAACCTGAACTAATTGGCTCATATTAACCAGTAATTTTTCTGATTCGGCTAATGTATAAGTAGTGAACTTATGTTGAGCAATGACTTCGTGAATAACTTCACCAGCTTTATCTGCCATTTTCTTTTCAGTTTCTGCTGAATTAGTTGCTGTTGTTAAAATATTTTCTACCGAAACGCCAATGGTCGAAATTTTCTTACGTATATTTTCTCCGGTATTTTTGGATTGATTTGCCAGATTTCTGACTTCGTCTGCAACCACTGCAAACCCTCTGCCTTGCTCTCCAGCTCGTGCTGCTTCGATAGCTGCATTAAGCGCAAGTAGATTGGTTTGCTCTGCCAGCGCTTCTACTTCACCGGCCATTTTTGTTAATTCTGTCATAAAGTTAGACAGTTTGTTAATTTCACTTAATGCTGTTTTCTCTGTGTGAGAGATTGCAATTAATGTGTCTTTGAGATTTTCAAGTTCATTCTTGATGCCTTCAGAAGTTTTTTGGACCGATTGAAATGAGGAAAAGCGCTCATTTTTATCGTTGCTGGCACCTGACACATCGACAGCGATTGAAATATTTTCACTGATTTTGGTAAACCTTTCTGCAAGTTTATCAATTGCCTCGGTAGACTGGGAAACTGATGACTCAATTTGTTTTTTCCAAATCGGTATGAGATTGAGTAACGTGCTCGTCAGAACATTATCGGCTTCTAAAAAAGTCGCTTCGCTGTTATTCTCAACAACCTCTTCGACTTCCTCTGTTGCAGGCGATTCTGATTTTGCCATTAAAAAACAAATAAAAGTAATTATTGCCAACAAGCCGATTGACAGCCAATAGCTAAAAAGAACGCTACTGACTGCTGTTGCAGCAATCAAAACTAAATTAATCAACAGCAATTTTATTCTTGGATTCTTGGAGTCATCCATGAAAAGGTGCTCACTGATGTTCATTGTAATCTAATAAGTAATAGCAGTGGTTAGGCTAATTCGTCAACTTAATTACTTTAATTCGCCATTAAAACTTTGAATATCAGTATTATTTTAAAGATTTAACTCATCTTTAGCGATAAATTACATGAGGCAACCAAGTCACTATTTCAGGCCAAATTGAAATTAAAATCAAGACAAATACCTGAATTGCGATAAAGGGTATCACTCCTTGATAAATCTGTTGTGTTTGTATTTCTGTTGGTGCTGCGCCACGCAAATAAAATAATGCAAAGCCAAATGGTGGTGTTAAAAATGAGGTTTGTAGATTGACCGCGATCATAATACCCAACCAGATGGGATCTGCACCTAGCGCTAGTAGTGCTGGCGCAGTAATAGGTACAATGACAAAAACAATTTCGATGAAGTTGTGATTTCCCACATTAATGTCGAACCATTCAATCCTTTTCAGCCAAATTAACATCATCACTCAATTCTTCTTTATAACGTGAATTCGGGAAACTTAATTTTTCTGTAGA
>NZ_JBFDAH010000025.1:0-74723 GCF_040719265.1 Aliikangiella maris
GCCATTCTTGCTTCGTTCGACGTTTCATTATTTATCTCCTGGTTAATTTAAATGGAGACAGTTTAGAGTGGTTAAAATCTAAAGATAGGTGTAAATCCCCGGACGCTTACATTTTTTTTTGAGCACTATCAGGTAAAAAACGTAAGTATTGCTCGATTGCTAATTTTATATCGCATTTAAATACATTTAATGGAAGCCTATTTAAGTAGGATAATACTTTTCCATCTGAATTTTTATGTTGATATGGAAACAAATATTGCCAGTCGGGCTCTAGACACTGCGATAACATATCTAACTCGATATCTCCTTGTGCTTGATTGAGTTCTTTTTCTCTTTGAACTAATGAGCGAACTTTCATCAGTTGAATTCGAATATCCATTATTAAAGCTACGGGAATATTGAATGAAAATTTTTCACTTCCATTAAAATGACGAATGATAATTTGATTTGTTTTCAAATTAATATCGCCCAATCTGATATTGATTGCCTCACGAATTTTTAGGTTAGCTTTAACAATTAATTTGGCAACTAGCAGGTGCGTTCCTTGAAGATTATTGATAACGCCCAGACAGTGGTTCGCTCTAAATTTATTTTGATAGCCCACTCGTTGCTTATTTTTATAGTAATGAACATTATCTAGCGAGTGTCCTAAAAAGCGAGTGAATAAAAAGGTTAAGGCATTCAATGCACTCTGCTGCACTTGGGGTTCAAAATTAAGTGGTTTGGCAAGATAGGTTAAAAATGCCGATACCTGGATGTGTCCTTGAGTTTTATAACCTTGTTCTTGGCAGAAGCGCACAAACCGTAAAGTCCACGTAATGTAGTTCTTTTTGGTGCTTTCCGACAGGGGTTGTTTGGCGATAAATTGATAAAACAGATCAATAACGCTTGGGCCTTTAACTGGTTGATGGTTTGCCGCTTGTTTCAAATAACTTAACTGACTGATCTGATTGACAGTATTTGGTGGCTTAATACTATTCAATATGACCTTTGTTGGTTGTTGTCGGTTATTAACCCGCACTGGCTGAGCTGGTTTATTATTAGTCTCAGAGCTGTCGCTTATTTGTGGGATTGTTTTCGGTGTTAATTTCTTTAACTGATAAGCTGTACTGATTTCACTCACTTTACCGATCTTTTTTGAATTGTCCATAACACTCCTCGTCATTGGCTATTTATATAGATACTACTTTTATGAGTAGTTATAGTCAAGTGCTTAAAATATTATGTCGGGTTCAATTAATGTATGGCTTAATCTTGGTGTTAACCGGTTGCGATATATGGGTATTTTTCGCTATTCTCAATAGTTGGATATACTGAATTATCGAAGCATTCACTTGGTTTACAACTGGTGCTTAATATTCAACTCAGTAGGCTACAACAAGAGTGGTAAAATGAAAGAAATTCCCCTTACTTCTGTTCCATTTGTTAAGGTTATTACAGCAAAGGATAAACTGTTAATTGAAAGTGTGTACCAACTTCGAAATTCTATTTTTATTGAGGAGCAAGGCATTGCCAAGGCGCTGGATAAAGATGGTAAAGATGAAGCATCAAAGCACTTGCTAATTTATATTGACGATACGGTAGCTGCTACTGGCCGTTTATTTATGCGATCTGACGGTGTCGCCGAGTTATCCAGAATTGCAGTCAACCCGCAGTTTCGTGGAGCGGGATTAGGCAAATTAGTTGTTGAAGAGTTGGAAAAATTAGCGAGATCGCAAAATACCTCGCGTATGATTTTACACCCTCATGACTATCTAGAATCATTTTATGCGCAGCTGGGTTATCGGCGTGTAGATGGAATACATATAGTAAGTGGTTACAAACTCATTACGATGGCTAAAGATTGCTGAATTTTTATTATCTAAAGGCACGGGATATTCTGCCTGTCCAGAGGGGCCAATGTTTTAAACCATTAAGTGAATGTTTTGTAGAGTATTTAAAACCAGTGAAAGCGCCTTTTGTTCGCCAGTCAACAATATCGACCCGTTGACCAGCGAGTTTGTTTGAACTGCTTCTCGATTTGAATGGGTCAATTAGCAGTGACAAAAACCTAATAAAATACAACTAAAAAGAATAGCTTAATCCGGTGGTAAAGGTTGATGTATCGAGCTTACCCATATCGCGTTTGGCATAAGCGGCATTGATCCCCCATCCCGAGTCCCAGCGATATTGCCAGCCAGCTTCAAAATAGAGCCCAAATCCTGAATCGTTATCGAGCTTGGTTGAGCTGCGTTTGAATTCATAATCGTAAAATTGTCCACCGAGTTTGGCATATAAACTATTTCTCTGAGTGAGATTAAAATCTGCTTTGGCTGCTAGCGTTACCCCGTCATAGCTGAGTTTGTTGGCGGCAATATCAAAGAATTGCCGATTATCTGACCGACATGTCCAGCGATCGTCGTTATCTTGTTCGCACTCCCAATCATCAACATCGGTACCACCATTAAAGCCGGCTTCAACCGAAAACATATTGTCGAGTTGATAGTTATAGTACAAATAAGATTGCCCAATACCATCGCCGTCATCACTCGAGCCTTTGTACTTGGCGCTACCACTGCCTAATTGAATACCAAAAGTGTGTTTTTTAACTGATGTATCTGGTTGATTGTTATCTGCGGCTTGAAGATTAAAAGCGATTAAAGTCGATATTACGCTGTAGATTATGATAGAAGTTTTCATATTTTAAACCCTTGAAAAATTTTAACGAATCATTCGTTAATTCATTTGTTAAATTAGTTGGCGGGTATATTCTGGCGTTTAGTTGAACAAAAATCCGTCGGGTATTTGTTGAGAAAATGTATTAATCAGTAGCAACTGTAGATTTTTGTAGGCTTTATAAATGTTCAATACATGTAGCCCGTTTGGCGATATCAGTGAATGCGGACTAACGCGATCAATTATTTTTTATTAATATGTGTAACTAGCGTTTGCTGGTTTTCAATTGTCCAATGAATATTCAAGTCGTATAAATAAACTGAATAGTTTTGCGGTAAAATATTTTTCTTTTTATAAGCTGGCCTTGGATCTTGCTGCAAAATATCACTAACAATGGTTTGAAGATTAGGGTAAGAGTGAATATTTTGCTTACAAAATGCTATTGCTTGTGGCGACCAACTGACGGGCATGTTGCTGCTTGGTTGCGTTTGCGCAATACCTGCTTGCGCATCGGGTATGGCATCACAATAGGGAATATACGGCTTGATATCGACAATCGGCGTTTGATCTAACAAGTCGATTCCACCTAATCGAATAAAGTATTTTCCTTCATGTTGATAGTGGCCCAGATTTTCAACTGCTGAAAGCCCGATTGGATTTGGGCGAAAAGTGCTGCGTGTTGCAAATACGCCCATTTTATCATTGCCACCTAGTCGAGGAGGGCGAACTTTGGCTGACCAACCTTGAGATAATGTTTGGTGGAAAATAAAAGTAATCCATAGGTGTGAATAATTTTCAATCCCTGCAAGAATACCTTCAATACTGAATTCGTCGGTTAATGCTAAAAGCCCTTCTATCTGTTTAACCAGACGAGGTTGCCGGGGAATGGCAAATTTTTGTTTATACGGCGAATGAATGATGCCAATTGGTTTGAATTGAAACAGATTAAAAGAGGGGGTTGTCATATTCATTTGACTGTTTTTGCATTTAATTTACCGTAAAATCGATTTTCCGAGCTTATTTACCGTATTATAGAGGCTCTTAATAGATTATCAATGCATTGGTGATTTGAGTCATGGGTGAAACCGATTAACACTTATCTACACCGTACTGTATTGATGCTTAGGACATGCATAAAAATTAGGAATTAAAAAATGCAAGTGACTATATGGGGAAGCTGTCATTGCCAAAAGATTCGATACAAGGCATTGGCATTATCCGAAGCAGTAAGAATTTGCCACTGTACCGATTGTCAAAAATTATCGGGTAGTGCTTTTCGGGTAAATTTACCCGTATTGCAATCAGATTTTCGCTTATTGCAAGGCATTCTAAAAACTTATATTAAAACGACTGATAAAGGTAAACGGCGTGCGCAATGTTTTTGTGAAAACTGCGGAACACAGATTTATGCCACCGATGCCGATAGCATGGTGATTGAACATACCAACGCTGAAATTACAACGTTGCACTACGCGTCCAATGCGGAGAAAGAAAGCGTACAACCGTCTACAGATATACTGGTATATTATAATATTCGTGTAGGGACGGTTGATAAGGTTGTGTCTGATAATAGGGTTAGATCAGATAATACGGTTGGATCAGATAATACGGTTGGATCAGATAATATGGTCGAGTCAGCTATCTCACTTACACCGGCTTACCAACAATGGTGTCAATCAGCCAGACAATGGGTGACGATGTTAGATGACATACCTTGTTTTGCTCAAAATAAATTGACGTAATTATGGTCGGTTAAATACGTTGTCATCCTGTATCGCTGTTTATTGAATCAACAAGAAGTCAACGATTAATTAAAAATTCGCTATAATTGACAGACGACTTTATGTGGATAGTTTAGCTGGTATGTTCATGTTGCTTTCCGATAGCGTAACTAATTTTCAGCTATACGAATTTATCGTTAGTCAAGTTCAAGGTTAGTCAAGTTCAAGGTTAGGCAAGTTCAAGGTTAGGCAAGTTCAAGGTCAGGTAAGTATAGGTGAATTGATCGATGTGTCGTTTTTTTTCATATTTAGGTAATGCAACTTTAATGCTTGATGCAATGTATCATGCCGAAAACTCTCTAGTTGAACAGAGTAAGTGTGCCAAAAAACGACGCTCGCCTGTCAATGGAGATGGATTTGGCATAGGTTGGTATCCTACTCATGATGATCCCGAACCAGGTTGTTATGTGTCAACTAAACCCGCCTGGAGCGATCAAAATTTACTCAGTTTGTGTTCTAAAATAAAAACGGCGTGCTATTTTGCTCATGTGCGTGATGCTTCCGTTGGAATGAGTGTTTCCTCTACGAACTGTCATCCTTTTCGTATGGGCAGTTATTTGTGGATGCATAATGGAGAATTAAAACAATTTTATCGAATTAAACGTGCTGTTATTAATGAATTATCGGATCGTGCATTTTTACAGATTCGTGGCAGTACTGATTCGGAATTTGTGTTTGCGCTATTTTTAGACGAAATACAGTTTAATTACCAAGCCTCACTAGAAGAGTTGCAAGCTGCATTAATCAATACAATGCAGAAAATTAAGCGTATTGAGCAAGCTTGTGAAGTTTCTGAAAGTTCATTTATGAATTTTGTTGTCAGCAATGGCCACTGTTTAATTTCTACTCGTTACTCAACAAATAAGTCAGTGCAGCCACCATCATTATTTTATAGTACGGCACAAATGGAAGTTGGGCGTAGTGGACAACTTTTCTTGCATCAAAATGAAAAAAATTCATCTGTGATTATTACTTCAGAGCCGATAACAGATGATAAAAAATTTTGGCATAAAGTTGAGCGGAACCAAATGATTATTGTTAATGCTGAATTAAAAATAAAAACTAAGGACTTATCTTTTTAGCACAGCGTAATTGCCAAATTTTCACATTTAATATTAAACATCAAACAGCCACGCAACAACTTGACGAATGTTGTTGGAAAATGGCATAAATATTTTTTTACAGTCGTTAACGGTGACTGTTTTTTTTGCCTTGGGGGTAATTTATGAGTAAGCATCATAAAATTAATTATGTTGAATTTCCGGTAAAAGATATTGAGCAGACCAAACAATTTTTTTCCCAGGTTTTTGGTTGGACATTTATTGACTATGGGCCAGAATATTGTGCGGTGACCAATGCAGCGTTAGATGCTGGTTTTTATTTGTCTGAGCAAGTAATGAATACTGCTAATGGTAGTGCGCTGATCGTTTTATATAGTGATAATCTTGAGCAAACACAACAAAAAGTCCTTGACGCTGGCGGTAGTATCTGTAAGCCCATTTTTTCTTTTCCAGGTGGCAGACGTTTTCAGTTTTTAGATTTGAATGGCAACGAATATGCTGTTTGGAGTAATTAATTTTGAACAAACCGTATATATCCTTGTTTGATAATCCGCCCAACAGAAAAGGTACTAACACCTTTAAGTGGGATTTTAATCATGTTAAATATGGGCGGGAAGATGTAATTCCTATGTGGATTGCCGATATGGACTTTGCGGTTCCTCAAGTGATCACGCAGGCTTTAGCCAAACGGATTAAACATCCAGTATATGGATATAGTTATCGTAGCGAGGACTATGTCGATGCAATTGTTAATTGGTTGGCACAATATCATGATTGGCCTGTGAATAAAAAGCATTTGGCTTTTTATCCTCCCGGTACGGTTTCGGCAATTAATATGCTGATTAATCAGTTAACTGAAATAGGTGATGAGATTTTGGTTTTTACCCCATCTTATCCGCCATTAATGAAAATGGTTAACGAAAACCAACGAATCCTGGTTGAATCTCCTTTAATTAAAATTGATAATGAATATCAAATGGATTTTGAAAACTTTCGTACATCGATTTCCTCAAAAACCAGATTGTTGTTATTTTGTAGTCCACATAATCCAACTGGGCGGGTGTGGCGCGAAGAAGAGTTACTTGAGGTTGCTACAATTTGTCGAGACAACAATATTGTTGTGATTAGTGACGAAGTACATGCTGATTTATTGTTGGCTGGCAAAAAGCATACTCACTTTAATCGTCTTGCCGCTCATTTACGACCTACCAGTGTTACAATTATTTCGCCGGGTAAAACCTTTAATATTGCCGCACTTTCACAATCTACCTTAATTTGTGATAACAAGGCGTTAATGCAAAATATCCAACGTCAAATCAGTACGGCTCATTTGAGCCTCGATAATGCATTTTCAGCCACAGCAACTCAAGCTGCGTACTCTCATGGACTTGATTGGTTAAATGCCCTGCTGGATTATTTAAAAACTAATCGAGAGTTTATTCATGAATTTTTAAGCGCAAACTTACCAAAAGTTGTGTTGGTCAGCGGTCAGGGCACTTATTTGGCCTGGCTTGATTTTTCTGCTATTAGGCTTTCTCATGAAGACATTTATCAAAAACTGATTAAACAGGCTGGAGTTGGTTTATACAATGGTTTGGAATTTGGGGATTGTGGGGAAAAATTTTTTCGCTTAAATTTTGCTTGCTCACATGAATTACTTAAAAAAGCTATGTATCAGATTTATCAGGTATTTAGAGAATTTTAGATATTTAATCGGCTCTATAAACTTAGAGACTTTATATGTGTAAAGCTTTTTATAAATTTAAAGTTTTTAGTAAGTTTCAGGTCTTTAATAAATTTCAGGCATTTAATAAAGTTGAATATTTTTTATTGTGTTAATGGCTACGCCATCGTAGGTGTTGATAAGGTAAGATAATTTTTGCAAAAGGTTGAATTCTTTGTTATTAATTGCATTGCGCCAGTGATTGACTTATGCTCAAAAAATAAAGCGTTTTCACGCATTAAACTGAGTACTTGTGCCGATTCATTGGCTTATTGATTATCTTTTAATTGCTAGGAATATTTAACTATTACCAGTAAACCTAACGATATCTACTTGATTGCATTAGCGTGCATGATTTATCTTTATTTTCTCAGTGGCGCTATTCAAGCAAGTGATGATCAACATGATGCGACAGTCACTCATGTAAGCCGTGTCGGTATTCGTGCTAATGGTGTGCTTCCTGAAGTAGGGCTGTCAGATTATCAACAGATCAGTAGTCAACATCTGGGGTATACGCTTCAGTATCGTGTGTTTTTTCCAAAGGTTAAGTCATATACAAAATTACCGGTTATATATTTAACGGATGGACCTGGATTTATCTATTATGGAAAAATTATTCCGCTGATAGAGCGACTGATTAAACAGAATAAAATTGAACCGGTAATAGCGGTATTTGTTGACTCTCGGGAACCCGAAAACCTGAAAAATAATCGGCGCAATTTGGAGTTCTTTTGCAATCCCAAATATGCTTCTTTTTTTATCGATGAATTGGTTCCCAGTATCGACACTGGTTATCCCACGGTTGCACAACCTTCACACAGAGTCATTGCTGGACTTTCATTTGGTGGACTCAATGCCGCTTGTTTTGGCTTATTGGCTAACCACTATTTTGGGGGGATAGGAATGTTATCGCCTGCAATGCATCCTGTTCCAGCTATTTTTGAATATTATCAACAAAGCGAAAAGCTACCGCTTAAGTTTTTTCTTTCTACAGGGACTGTTGGTGACAATGAAGGTAAGACTCGCCGATTTTTACGTATCCTCAAAGAGCAAGGATATCCTGTCCAATATAAAGAAGTGCGCAATGGACGACATGATTGGAAAAACTGGAAGCCACTTCTTGATGATCTGTTAATTTACTTTTTTGCCAAGAAAGACTAAAAATAGACATATAAATATGTTTTTGTACGCAATGTATTGTGCTATCCTGTTGTCTGTTTATTTTGACGCCTGATGTATCTGCCTGTTACACAAGCTGACAATTCAGATACTTAAGTCTGGTTAGCGTTAGCAAACCAGACTAGTTTTTAAATTCATAGATAACTTTTCAATCCCGTTTTTATTGAAGTGAGCTATTTAATTGGATTGAACTTTTAATTATGTGAGTGGACTATGGAATTTATCGATAACCAAACTATCGTAAATCACTATGATTTTGCCAAACTCATCGACCGATTGCAGGCCGCATTTGCTGAATCAGAAATACAGGTGCCGATGCGTCATCACCATGATTTTATAAATCCTGGCCATGATGATTCTACCCTGTTATTAATGCCTGCTTTCGAGCCGGGTAAAGAAACTGGGGTGAAAATGGTGACCGTGTTTCCCGATAATGGTCGCTATCAACTGCCTTCAATTCAAGGTTTATATTTGCTGTTTGATGGCCAAAAAGGTTATTGTAAAAAAGTCTTTGATGCCAAAGCTATTACGGTTTTTCGTACTGCCGCAACATCGGCCATGGCATCGCGACTATTATCACGTGACAACAGTGAATCGTTAATGATGGTTGGGACTGGCGCATTATCTCCCATGCTGATTCGTGCCCATGCGACCGTCAGACCTATCAAACAGGTTTATATTTGGGGGCGTCATGCGAGTAGGGCCCAAGCGGTTAAACAGAGTCTGGCGGATCTAAAGCTAGAAATTCAAGTGGTATCGTCAATCGAACAGGGAATCGCTCTGGCTGATATTGTCAGTTGCGCCACTTTAAGTAAAACGCCTTTAATCAAGGGCGAATATTTAAAGCCAGGTCAGCATATTGATATGGTTGGCGCCTACCGTCCCGATATGCGAGAAGCGGATGATAACTGCCTTAAGCGCAGTGTGATTTTTGTTGATCATTATGCGGGAGCGACTAAAGAAACAGGTGATATCGCGATTCCTTTACAAAAGGGCATTATTACCCGTAAGGATCTAAAAGCTGATCTGTTTGAGCTGTGCCGAGGGCAAAAGTCGGGACGTGATAATGTTGCAGAAATCACTTTTTTCAAATCGGTTGGCCATGCACTCGAAGATCTGGTTGCAGCGCAACTAATTGATAAGCTGATTGAAAAAAAAATATAGTTTGATATTTTTGATGTTCATCAAAGTCGTCATGGGAGTTCACAATTTTGAGTGATTTTTTTCAGCGATTTACAACACGGCAAACCTATACCAAACAAGCGCAACAACTAGCGATTCAATCTATCGATATGCATACAGGTGGTGAACCGCTAAGGGTAATTTTAAGTGGTTATCCGCAAATTAAAGCTTCTTCGTTGTTGGATTATCGGGAAGTGTTGCAGGCCGATTATGATCATTTGCGTACGGCATTAATGTTCGAACCGAGAGGTCATGCCGATATGTATGGCTGTTTAATATTACCACCATTTAACCCTAAGGCTGATTGCAGTGCAATTTTTATGCACAATGAGGGTTACAGTAATATGTGTGGCCATGCTGTTATTGCCATAATGACACTGGCAATGCAAATGCAGTGGGTTGAAATTACTGACAATCGTGCGAGTATGACCATTGAAGCGCCGTGCGGCTTAATCAGTGCCAGCGGCGTAATTGAAAATGGCAAAATCAATGCCTCTTTCGAGTGTGTACCTTCATTTGTTACAACACTGAATCAATCGATTCAAATTCCCGGTACAGCACAAACGATTGAATATGACATTGCTTTTGGTGGTGCTTTTTATGCTTATGTCGATGCCGCAAAGTTATCGATGCCATTAACCCCCGACAATACCCAGCAAATTATTCAAATGGGTCGGGCGATTAAGCAAGCAGTTAAACAAAGTCCGCAATTTTTAAATCACCCTTTCGAAACGCGGCTAAATGAATTATATGGAACAATTTTTATTGCTCCAGTCGAATCATCACAGATACATAGTCGAAATGTGTGTATTTTTGCCGATGGCGAACTGGATCGCTCGCCCACTGGTTCAGGGGTTTCTGGGCGAGTGGCGATACTTGCCGCAAAGGGAGAGCTTCAAGTCAATCAGCCTATCGTGATTGAAAGCTTGATTGGCTCTTCATTTACCGTAGAAATTATCAAGATTCAAGGTTACGGGGATTACCAAGCTGTTATTCCTAAGGTAACGGGTAATGCTTATGTTTGTGGAAAAAATGAATGGATTATTGATGCCAAAGATCCTTTTGCTCAAGGGTTTCTGTTGCGTTGAATCATCCTGACTGCAAAAAGATATGATAAGCTTTATGATGGTGAGGCACCACTACTGGCACAACACTATTATTATCGTTATCTTTGGCATTTATTTTTTCGGAAATCATTTTGCAAAATCTTGACCAATCAACCCAACCCAATCGCGGTCGTCGTCGTGACGTGGCCGTGCAACGTGTAATTCTTATTGAGGGGAGTGTTAATTTACTGGTTTTAGTGGCAAAACTGGTGGTTGGAATTACTACTGGCTCACTTGCGATTATTGGTGATGCTTTACACTCGCTAACTGACGTTGCAAATAATCTGGTTGCTTGGGCGGTTTTAAAATATTCAAGCAAACCGGCAGACAAAAATCATCCCTATGGACATCGAAAATTTGAAAACCTCGCAGTCTTGGGATTAGCTGTCCTTTTAACAATGCTGGCGTTTGAACTGATACTACAGGTATTTCGTAGAGAGCAGGTACAAATTGGTGCAACTGGTTGGGAACTAGCTGTGATGTGTGGTGTACTTCTTATTAATTTTACTTTAGCCACTTGGCAGCGTTTATGGGCTAAAAAGTTAAATTCGCCCATTCTGCAAGCTGATGCCAGCCATACATTTGCCGATGTTTTAACTACGATTATTGTGATTACAGGTTGGCAACTTTCGGCTGCCGGGTATGTCTGGCTGGATCAATTGGGCGCATTGATTGTTGCTGGTATGATTTTTTACCTGGCGTTCGGTCTATTTAAAAATTCTGCGCCAGTTTTGGTTGATGAAAGTGCAATCGAGTCTGAGCAGGTGGCAGAAGCTGCAATGGCCATCGACGGTGTCGAAGATGTTTCTCGAGTCAGGTCTCGCTGGATAGGCAATATGGTTTCGGTTGATATGGTTATCGGTGTTGCCCATGATTTGACTATTGCTGAATCACATCATATCTGTGATCAGGTTGAGCTGATGCTTGAAAATGACTTCGATGTGGCTGATATATCCATACATGTTGAACCGATTGGTTAATCATTATAAAGTATCATTAAAGTCATCTAATGCGAATTAAATGAAGCTCATGAGGCATTTTTTGTTCAAATTTATTTCATTAATTAAATATCGAATTATTTTCAGTTTGATAGCCTTCTTTAGCGTAACTTGTTTGGCCAATGATGGGGCAAAAATTCAGCCTGATAATCTTTTTCCTCGTGTTCAGTTAGACACGCCGGCAGGCAAAATAATTGTTGAACTGGATCGCTCAAGAGCACCGATTACGGTCAATAACTTTTTGGCTTACGCGGCTGATGGAACTTATGACGGTACAATTTTTCATCGAGTAGTCGCTGACTTTGTGGTCCAAGGGGGCGGTTATGATCAACTGTATAATCCCAAAAAACAAAATAAACCGATATTTAATGAATCGGGCAATGGATTAAAAAATAAAATGTACACTGTTGGCATGGCCAGAGAAAGCAATCCACATTCTGCGACTAGCCAGTTTTATTTTAATTTGTCAGATAATGACAATTTGGATCCTGGGCGAGACTGGGGATATACAGTCTTTGGTATTGTGGTCGAAGGTATTGAAATTATTGATATGATCGGTAAAGCACAAACCGAAACCAATCCTCAACTTGGCTGGGAAAATGTACCGGTAAAGCCAATACTATTGAAAAAGGCGACAATTTTAAAAGAGGAGTAATCTGATTGGTTTATTGCGCCACTTTTCGCCTACATTTATGCCTAGTTGCAGGCAAACCAAGATTCAAGAATGAGTGCTGCGGCGACAGAGTCTATCTGGGTTTTTTTCAGCTTTTTAAAGCCGCCGGAGTCAAACAGTTCATCTCTTGCGGCAACACTTGACAGGCGCTCATCAACCATTTCAAACGCTAGTCCGAAACGACCATGTAGCTGATTGGCAAATTTACGTGCGCGCTTGGTAATTTCCTGCTCGGTGCCATCCATATTGAGTGGTTCCCCGACTAATACCTTTTGAGGTTGCCACTGTTTGATTAATTGTTCAACGGCCACCCAGTCTGGTTTTCCATCGATAGCTTTCAACGTGTTCAAGGGAGAGGCCGTTCCGGTAATTGACTGACCAACAGCAACACCTATTCGAGCAAGCCCGAAATCAAACGCTAAAATCTGGCTCATGCATGACCGCTGAAATTAGATAAATTTTGTGCATCAAATCCCAGTAAACTGACGGCTTTTTCCCATCTTTTATCAATATCGGTTGAAAAGATGATTTCTGAGTTAATCGGCACTGTGAGCCAAACGTTGTCGATGATTTCTTGTTCTAACTGACCTGCTTCCCAGCCGGCATACCCTAGAGCAACAAATGCATCGCTACCGATTTCATGTCGTCCGATGGCATGTAATACATCCAATGAGGTTGTTACCGCTACATTGTTCTCTAAAGCAATGCTCGATTTCCAAAGTTGCTCTGCCCGGTGAATCACAAAGCCGCGGTCAACTTGCACTGGTCCGCCAGCAAAAACTGGGTTAATATTGCGATGTTCAGCACAAGGAATATCCATATGCTCAAGCAGTTCATAAGTGGCAAAATCCAGTGGATGGTTAATCACAATACCCATCGCACCATCTTCATTGTGCTCACAAATTAAAGTAACACTATGCTTAAAATTAAAATCCTGCAATGCAGGCATCGCAATAAGCATGTGATTTTTTAAACTGGGGAATTTTTTCATAACTATATTGTTGGCGCTAATGCCCCTAAATACAAGGGTAAAGAGGGAGTTTTTTTATAATTCAATCGTATATATCACTTGGTTGATAAGCTACTGAATTTAGTGAGCCATTTGGCCTCATAATGGTGCAGCTTTTGGTATAGCGTGATATGCATATGACATCATTTTATCTCATTCTTTAGGCAACCTGAAGTCTAAATTTTGAGCTAGATATCATCAGCCAGATTGAACGGAATAGCCCAATATTTGAGTCAATATTTCCGGTCGATTAATGAGTAAAAAATCCCTTGCTTGAAACAGTAAAAGAAAAGCTGAAATGAATAAAATAATGGTATTTGGAAAACCTGGTGGCGGTAAGTCGACTTTAAGTAAAAAGTTATCTTTGCACACCGGTATCAAATTTCATTCACTTGATTTAATTGAATATAGTCAAAACGGTCAGCGAGTCTCAACCGACGCTTATCATGACAAACATCAGCAATTAATATCTGGCGATAACTGGATTATTGATGGCTTTGGGACTATCGATTCATTTTGGCAACGGATTGATGCGGCTGATACTTTAATCTATATCGATTTACCCTATTTTATACACTATTGGTGGGTTGGCAAGCGCTTGTTAAAGTCGTTACGAATGAAGCCAGAAGGTTGGCCAGAAGGAAGCTCTATGATTAAAGGAACATTAGCTAGCTGGAAATTTTTACGCCTGTCACCAAAATTTTGGAACAGCGATTTAATGAATAGCATTCGTGAGCGCGCTAAAAATAAAACGGTTTACCATCACTACTTCTTCTACGGTTTATTCAAAAATTCGTGGCTTCTATCTGAATAAAAATTACACTGGTGATGGGCAATTTCATTTTGTTATATTAGATAAAAATAGTTGCCAGGCTACCCCTTCTGGTGATCAAACATTGGCTTCAGATACTAAAACTTATTATTACCTGGGATTTACCAGTAAAGATAAATTTTTATATTCAGCTTTACTTTCTGCGCAATCTAGGGATATTGTTTTGGAATTTAGGATTGGTGGATTATTGACTGGAACTAGTGTTATATAATTTCGCCTGAGTATGCGCGCGCTCAATAATTAGTATTCAATAAAAAAATGGTGTAGGTGGTTTTATTATGAGACACCGTTCATAGAGAAAACTTATGCAAGAGGGTTTTGACTATTCTATTTTGCTAATATTTATCCTCCTGCATTTTCTTATAAAGCCGTTAGGTTATCGCTTGCCGGAGAAAAAACGCAAGGCGGGGGGCAGAAATCAGAGGGCGTTTACAAAGTGTGGGCATATTACGCCAGACAGGGCATGAGCATTTTAATGGTTGCTTGGTGGTGCCCGTCATTAATGAAGCTCATCAAGTCAAAGAAGTTTATGGCCGTAAAATATTAGGCAGTAAATTAAGAAAAGGAACGGCTCAACATTTATATTTACCAGGAGAGGCGTGTGGAATGTTCAATTTAACCAAACTTGATGTGTTAGATGGGCTGGAAACCGTAAAAATTTGTGCAGCTTATACTTGTCCAGAGAATGGTCAGTTAAATATAACACCAGTTAGTGCGGAAGGTTTTGCTCGAATTCAGCCTGAGTATATCGAATTACCTGGTTGGAGTGAATCTACTTTTGGTATTGAGAGTTGGGATGAGTTACCAGAAAATGCGCGTAATTATATTAGTAAAATTGAATCATTAATTGGCATACCTATTGATAATATTTCAACCGGACCCGATCATATTGAAGCGACAACAAAACGTGAACCGTTTGAATAACAAAATTAAATAATTATAAAAGTTAAAAAATCTGTATTATGCAGATTTTTTTTCGATTTTATGAGTATTTTTTTGCGTGTTTTCTTAATTTTTTGTTGTGCTATAGTATTACCTAATTTTTTTGTCATTAAACTTTCTGCAATTTCTATCTCACAGTTTATGTGAAATAAATTTGCTAGGATAGTTTGGCTAGATTATTTCTAAATTTAAGAAAAACATTGTAGCAATTAAAATTAACATTGCGAAAAGGAAAAGGGCGAAGTAGATGTTGCGACATATTACATGTATAAATTTTATTCTAGTTAATTAGTTAATTAGTTAATTAGTTAATTAGTTAATTAGTTAATTGATTAATTAGTTAATTGATTAATTGGATCTTTATTGTTCAATAATGCTGATGCCTTTGGGTCGATACAAGGACCAACTCAACAGGAGTGCATGTCTCCAAACCCTCCTCCAGAATGTCCTCCTCCCAATCTAGAGCCCCCAGCTCCAGTTCATAGTTTTACTTTGCCTGCGCTAAAGAGGAGCACCGATGGCCAATTTCAAATTGGATGGAAGTATACTGGCTCTGTACAAATTATGGGGTATCAAGCAGAGCAATCGAAAGATGGTGGAACCTATACCAGACTTAACCTGACAAATAATCCAAATTCTACCGGTGAAGTCGTTCCTATCAATCCTGCTAATATTACGGTAACCGCAAATGGTAAATACCGGTATCGGGTTCGTGCATGCCGATCGACAGCTAATGTCGGCTGGGTTTGTGGTGATTGGGCTGAAACTGAAATCATCACTGTTACCTTAAGACCCTCTACGCCTTTAGCTCCAACAGCGAGTTATACTGCCGCAAGTGACGTTACTATTAACTGGTCTGCTGCTACTTATGCAACCTATTAAAATATTCAACAGCAATTCAATAACGGTAGTTGGTCAACGGTTGCAACTAATGTTAATTCAACCAGCAAAACGGTTTCCATTTTAAGTGATGGTATTTATCGTTATAAAGTTAAGGCTTGTAACAAATACAGTTGGTCTTGTTCTGATTATGGCAATAGTAGTAGTGGTTTTGATGCCATCTTGTCAGGTGGTGCAACTCAGCAATCAACCAACCAAATAGTTGGTGACTTTAATGGTGATAATCAAGATGATGTGTTGAACCAGGCGCGGGTTAAAGGAGCGCGTTCTTCTCTATCACCCTGGCAAGGATATAATGTGCCAGGTTTTCATATTAACTGGACATCAACCTACCTAGGCTTAACGGCCATTGATGATTGGAGTGCAGAACAATACGGTGCTTACTCGGGTAACTTTAATGCAAACCCTGGCGATGAATTATTAATGTTAGGTAAAACCAAAATGGTTTTGCTACATGGCGACATTGTTACCCCCATGGCTATTTCGCCTCCGGTTAAAAATGCAATTATTTCTTGGGACTCTAACAGTAATCCTAAGATAAGCATGTTCGAAATTGATGCAAATCCAAGTGACTTTATTATTCATTTTGCCGATTTTAACGGAAATGGATTTGACGAAATTCTACTACAAGCAAAGTTTAAAGGAAGGTCGAGTTATTTAATTAATGGTAATGGTAGTATTTTTCAAGAGCTTTATACTGGTTACAATGGTATGGACTGGAGTGCTGAAACCTATGATTTTACAATAGAAGATATTAATGGTGATGGAATAGCCGATATTACAGCGGTTGTTAAGGTTGGAGGTTACTCAGACACAACAATAACTTTTGACTCTAACGGTGTTCCCTCTGTAAATTTTGATTACCCCGTCAATAATCCTAATTTAGATATAACTTATTTTCATTTTGATCATCTTGGCTCAACTATTGGGTCAAGTGATGGACATGGCAATATAGAGTATGAACATTATGAACCATTTGGTCGCCCTGTTGTTATGGCTGACGGAAATGGTAATGAACAGTGGTATAACTCTAAGCCGTATGATTATGATACCGGGCTATCATATTATGGTTCTAGATATTATGACTCTGAGATAGGGCGTTTTGTTAGTATAGATCCTGCTCCTGTATTAGCTGATTCTCCGAGAAGTTTTGGGCGGTATACTTACACCATCAATAACCCTTACAAGTATGTTGATCCTGATGGTGAATTGATTTGGTTCGCCGCATTATGGTTTGTTGGAGACCTTGCTGCTTATTCAGGTGTAGTTGTAGCACTTGACGTACTTTTTGTTGCTACTGCAGTTAATATTGCCACTTCGACTAACCAGAACCATACTAGTCCTTCAGCAAATATTTCTGACCCGTTTATTCCTACTTATTCTGATAGTTTTGGGCCTATGTATCAGGAAAGTAGTGATGAAGAAAGTAAAGACAGTGATGGAGCAACAGATCTTCCTGAAAACCCCGATGATCTCTTAGAAGAAGGTTACGAAGAAACATCAGACCCAAGAGCTAAAAAAAAGGACATCGAACATTTGAGAATCCTGAAACTGGTGATAAATTAAGACACGATAAGGGTAAAGATGGCGAGCCCAGTCACAAAGGAAAAGATCATTACCACCGCTATAATCCAAATAGAACGAATAAGAGAGATGAGTATTTAGATAAATGCGGAAATGCTTGTGGTCGAGGAAGTGATGAGTCACATTTATATCCGGAGAAAAAATAATTATGGTTTCAATTAATGAATTCTCATTTCATGAATCGACAGTAATTTCCTTTGATGGAAGCTCAAATAAATTTACTATTACGTTAGAAGATGTCAAATATCAGGAGATGAAAGTAAAGGTACATCTAGTGGTAAAACATGTGACTAGATTGACTGTAGATGATTGTGAGACAAAAACGCTAAGTATGCCATTTACGGACGGAGAAGTTTTGAGTTTAGAGTTTGAAAAAGAAAAGCTATTCATTTTGATTGAGTGGAATGATTTTTCAGCCAAAACTTCAAAAACGCATGCCTATGAAATTTTTGGAAATGAATTAGAATACGATATAAATGAGAGATAATACGAACTTTCAAGAACTAAAATGGGACATGACTTAATAGGAATCAAAATGAAGAGGAAGTTGTGAAGTGCCCTACCTGTAAAACAAAATAACGAAGTGAAAAGCCTGATACCAATATTTTTAAGATTAGTGAGCAAAGGATAATATGAAATATAATAATGTGTTAATTAAAGGGGTTGCTATTGGAACAATTCGAGAGAAAATATATTTAGGAAATAACTTACTGGCACAAAAGAAAAGTAAGTGAAAAATATAGGCGCTGAGCGGGGACAGCCCTAGTTTTTATCTTCTAACTGGATAAATGGTGGTAAGTGCGATGTTAATACGGTAGCTATTAGGGTTAGTGATCAACATATTGTTTCTGCGGTGTTATCCGCTAAATTTGCATCACAAAAAATTTATATTTATGCGGATGATGCGGTAACCATTGGAAGCTCGAATTATTGTTATCTTAGAACTTTGGGGCTTTAAATATTAATTATTTTTGCATTTTTATCTAGTTTTAAAGTGATGGCTGGTAGCTATTCTGCTTGGGCGGTACCAACTATGGTAGAGTTAGTTAACAATGGCGTGTTAATACACGGTGCTTTGGGTGATCCTAATGAGTGTGGAAAGCCTAACTATATTTTTGTCAGTAAGCAAAATTCTTTCTTTGATTCTGTTTTATCAATGTCGCTTTCTGCATTGCATAGTAAGAAAGAAATGCAGTTTTATGCGGGAACTTGCACACAAGTTAGTTTTCATTGGGGGAGTGCTGAGGTAATTAATGAAAACCTCGAAGGCCAACCTGTTTATATTCGATAATTATATTGAATATAGGGGGTAAATTAACGAAAGTTAGCAAGGGGGGGTCTCTTGTAAAAAACAAAATAAAGACGCAAAAAAGTGTTTAATTTCGTTTTGCTGCTTTTTATTAAGCGACACTCAAATATTTATGTTAATGCGAAAAATTGACCTGCTTTACTTAATGTAGCACGCATAGTAGCCTTGCGGCTCCATTAAAAATTAAGGGGGTCAATAAAATGGAAGTCACTTTTGATAGTGAAAAGTGTATACATAATGGGCAGTGTGTTAGAACGTTGCCAGAAGTATTTAAAATAGAAAATTCACAATTGATTATTATCCAAAATGGTGCATCTGAAGAAGCGATTCGAAAAACGGTTAACGCTTGCCCTTCAGGGGCTTTAGCCATTAAAGAGTAGTAAGCTTTTTATTTGTACTCAATAAAAATGCACCAATTAGGTGCATTTTTTTCAAATTGAGTGAATCAGCTCGGATTAAATCAAATTAGATTGTATGTTTTGAGAAAAAATTTGAAGTCAACTTTACCTAAACTTTATATTTTTACCGATGGTAGTGTCAACAACCAGTCTAACATTGGTGTGGGTGTCTACTGGGTAACAACTAATTTGAATGTTTCAATCGCTGAGGTGAGCGACCACATAAAATATCAAATTTTTTCACAAACCAGTTCTACGCAATTGGAGCTCGAATGCTTGTTATGGGCATTGGGTGAACTACAGCATCAATATCAACTGAGTCAATATGAGCTTTGGGTTTACACTGATTCACAAAATATTATTCAGCTACCACAACGACGAGAAAAATTGCAGCAAAATGATTTTTATTCCAGCAAGAATAAGCGTTTAAAGAACTATCAAGTTTATCAGTATTTTTATCAGGTTATCGACCAATATTCAGTACAGTTTTTTAAAGTTAAAGGGCATCAGGCTACTCAAAAAAAGGATAAAGTTGACTTGTTGTTTTCAAGGGTGGATAAAGCGGCTCGTAAAATAATGAGGAGTTTAAAAAAGTGCGATAAATGATCGACAAACTTAATTAGAGTAGTAAAATCATTACCCAGTTAACAGACTAATTAAGGACTATTCGATGAGGTTTTTAGGGGGGGACTTTACTTTTTTTGCTATCAGCATGTGTCAGCCCAAGCAAATTATTTTCTCAAGTGAATGCTAGGTGGAATGATGTTGCTGATAAGAATAAATTTGATTGAGTAATACAGCGAATTGACGGAAAACCTTTAGCCAATAAAAAACAATTTGTGACGTTAACACCCGGCTCCATCTGTTGCAGGTAATGTCAACAAAAAAAGATCCGGTGGCAAAAGGTAATCATAGCTATGCAGAGTTTACATTGCATGCAAAGCCTTGTGTTAGATATTATATTTCGGGACAACATTTGAACCCTTTAAGTCTTTCAATGGATATTAAAGTTCTTCGTACTGAGTTAATACAAAGTTGCGTAGATTTAATGCAAACTTCTAGCGCAGTATAACCGGAGTAACTGCTTACGTTTTTAATTAAAAAATAAACCACAAAATAAAATAATAAACAGTGCGGTTATATTGCTCAAGATGACTGGGCCGAGGGTTAATCTTTGCTTGCTATTAGTACCGGGTTTAGTACCAAGCATCGTTTGTAAAAAGTAAATTGATGGCTTAAACATAAATGCCATTATAATTGATAACAATATACTAGCCCCTAGTGCAATTGATTTTGATAAAACCCAATTATCTCTGTCAGACTCAAGAAAAAATAGCGCATAAATCAGCGAAATAATAAAAAATGGCGTCACAGCAATTAAGCATGATGCGATAATTTTGGGCGTTGGCCAGCTCTTTGAAATTCCCGCAATTGAAAGTAAATATAAAAAGACACCACAACCTGATATTAAAAATATAATCGAAAGGAGCAATACCATATAAATAGGGATGCCGGACGCAACGACGAAAGCCCAGTCAAATGGCAGACCATTAATAACATCTAAGATGATTGCTATCGACTCTTGAATTAATGCGCTCGCTGGCCAAATCAAAATTGGCAATGCAAAAAGACTCTTCTTTTTCCAGAAAAAACTAGCGCTTAAAATGGCACAAAAAACATTAAATAGTGTACCACCGCTGCGCTGTAATAATTCACCTTCGGGATTTTCTATTGCGGGTGTCATATAAGAGTGCCCCAGCGGATCAAGTACCAATGTGGTGGTTGAAATACCATAGTACCAATAGGCGAGTACATGCCCAATTTCGTGGATGATTACCCCAAAGCAATATGCGAAAGTGAAAGCCCCCGCAATTAGCAGTGACAAATGAAAAAAAGTTGGTGGAGGTTGAGTTGAGACAGTTATGTTGATAGAAGCTAACTTTTGCATAGTATTTAACTTAATAAAACTGCCAAAATGCTAAACTTGAATGTTTAATTATATCTTCATGTTTAGTTTGGCTTTTTATCAAAACGCTCCCAATTTTATTGCAAAATTCTCATGATAATTTCTAGGTTAAATTAAGTTAATAAAATTTAATTTAAAGTCAAACTTTCTAATTTAATTATTTAAAAAATAGGGCTAAAAAATTTATCATCACATCAGTTGGTTTGTAATCGATAATCAGGTTGAAATTGCCATACACGAATAATTTCTAAAATATCGGTATCTTTGGTCATCTCTTCGGTTAATGGCTTAAACGGTGCTGCTAGTCGAACAATTCTTAAGGCAGAATCATCAAGCACTTTGCTGCCTGATGATTTTAAAATTTTGACTTCATGTATTGTTCCATTTTTATTCAGCGCAACTTTTAAAGTTAAGTTACCATAAATATTTTGTTGTTTGGCGATGGGGGGGTAGTTATTGTTCCCTACACGCTCAATTTTGCGACGCCATGAATCAAGATAAAGTGCATCAGAGGCACGGTGAATTGATGCCGATACTGTTCGTTTACGACCTTTATGTGCTTGATTAACATTTTTGTTGTCCAGATTGGCAATGAGTCCGGTTAATCGATAGCTTTTGTCGATAAGTGTTGCAGCATCGGGAATGCTGTTATCACTTTGCAGGTTTTTAATCAGTGCCTGAATATTTTGCTGTTCACCCTGAGCGGTAATAATATCGGGAGTTTGTTGTGATTGGCTTTGTGTTTTTTGTTGATGCTGAGGTTCACTTGATATCTGATCAGGATCATTAAATTGCGCCATTTCAGTAGCGCTTGGCGCAACTTTTTGCTCACTTTCGCCACCACCTTGTTGATTCGCTTGACCGATAAAGTCGGCTTTTTCTGGTCTTTCTTCGGCTTCAAATTGCGCTAGAACAACGTTAAATGTCTTTTCATTCTGGCTGCTAGAAAAATCGGGTAACTTAAAACCTAATCCAAAAAATAACATGCCATGAAAAGCAATGGCCAGAAAAGCACAAAACAAAACTTTATCGGTTTGACTAATTTGTGGTGGGGCGGCGGTATCGATCATGCCTTGATGATTTTGCATGAGCTTATTGTCTCTCGGCTAATTTTTTCTCAATGGCGTCAAGTAATAGTCCTGCGATATTTGTACCAAATGCTGTGTCTATTTCTTTAATACAAGTTGGGCTGGTTACATTAATTTCGGTCAAGTAATCACCAATTACATCTAACCCAACAAACATTAATCCTTTCGCTTTTAATGTAGGACCCACCTGATTAGCGATCCAGCGATCTTTTTCCGTTAAGAGTCTGGCTTCGCCTGTACCGCCGGCTGCCAGGTTGCCCCGGGTTTCTCCTTTCGCTGGAATTCTGGCCAAACAATAGGGAACGGGTTCTCCGTCGACCATTAAAATTCGTTTATCCCCGTTACTGATTTCTGGAATAAACTTTTGTGCCATTGCTGTTTGCTGACCCAATTGGGTTAAAGTTTCAATGATGACGCCAATATTGGGATCGCTATCCCTAACTCTAAAAATCGAGCTGCCACCCATACCATCGAGTGGTTTTAAAATAATATCCTGGTGTTTAGCTAAAAAAGCTTTAAAATCGCTGGCTTTTCGGCTTACCAACATATCGGTACAGCATTGCGGAAACCAGGCGGTAAATAATTTTTCATTGGCATCGCGTATACTTTGCGGATTATTTACTACTAATACCCCATTTTCCTGGGCAAGTTGTAGTAAATAGGTTGAATAAACAAATTCCATGTTAAATGGCGGGTCTTTTCGCATTAATATTACATCGAAATGAGTGATATCATATGGCTGCGCTGAGCTCAGTGAATACCATTGTTGTGGATTATTTTCGACGCTCAAATTGCAAGCGTGAGCACAAACTTTATTGTGATTCAGGTGCAGATCACCTTGTTCCATATAAAATAGTTGGTGGTTTCGGTTTTGCGCTTCAAGCAACATGGCAAAACTGCTGTCTTTTTTGATGTTGATCTGGCAAATAGGATCCATTAAAACTGCAATTTTTAACGTCATTGATATTCTCGGCTATAATTGAGAGCAAGAGCAGGTTACTATGAATAATCCATTATAGATACCAAAATACTAAATGCAAGCAATTATCTATTAATATCAATGTGTTAGGTTGTTTTTTTAATGTTGTGTGGTTGCCTTGCCTTTTAAAAGCTTGATTCTTATAGTTTTCTTTTTTAAGCTAGTGAAGTAAAAAAGTCTTTAGACTAGCTCTCAAATAGCACAAAACTCAGTGGAATAGCGATGTTATTTGTGATAAAAATGATCCAAGTTTGTCGTTTACTTTATACAATGAATTAAAGTATGAGTTTGATTAACAAGTAGCTGCCTTAGTTACTTGATGAGGATAAGATTGATGGAAAACAGCTTTCAAGGTCTTAAAGCAATGGTTATCGATGATAGCAAAACGATTCGTCGAACTGCAGAAACCTTGCTGAAAAAGGTAGGTTGCGAAGTCGTTACTGCGGTAGATGGCTTCGATGCGCTTGCCAAAATTGCCGATCATAAACCAAACATTATTTTTGTTGATATTATGATGCCACGGCTCGACGGGTATCAAACCTGCGCATTAATCAAAAATAACAAAGATTTTCAGGACACGCCTGTTATCATGTTATCCAGTAAAGACGGATTATTTGATAGAGCCAAAGGGCGTATTGTAGGGTCCGACCAATATTTAACCAAGCCATTTAGTCGTGATGAGTTGCTCGGTGCCATTACAGAGCATGTAACTCACGTTTAATTGGTTGATTAAACGCAATAAAAGGTGTTTTGAAATAAGGTAGAATTTGACGAGCACCTTGGGGGAATTAAAGAAAATGTCTAAAATTTTAATTGTTGATGATTCGCCGACAGAAACACATGTATTATCAACTATTCTTGAGTCAAATGGCTATGACATCGTCACTGCCGAAAGTGGGGAAGCAGGAGTTGAAGTGGCGAAACAGGAATTGCCCGATTTAATCTTAATGGATGTCGTTATGCCTGGACTTAATGGTTTTCAGGCAACCAGACAACTTAAAAAAGAGTCAACAACCGCACATATCCCTGTCGTAATCGTGACCACCAAGGATCAAGAAACAGATAAAATCTGGGGAATGAGACAAGGTGCTAAAGATTATCTGACCAAGCCTGTCGAAGAAGGTAACTTAATTAATACGATTCAAGCGATTTTAGGGCGATAAAGATCAACATGAGTGAAATCACCGATTTACAGGCATTTGAGTTCCTCCAAAATATTGAACAGCGCAGTTATGAAACCGCGTCACTGTCTCCGAGTGAAGAAGACCTCAGTCGCCTTTGGACCGGTATCGGATTTCGTTTATCTGGCAATAATTATGTGGTTCGATTGAACGAAGTTGCAGAGATCATTTCAATTCCGCGTTATACCAAAGTACCTGGTGCAAAAAACTGGGTAAAGGGTCTGGCCAATATACGCGGCACCTTATTACCTATTATGGATCTTCATGGATTTTTAGGACGAAAAGCTCCTCACGCGCTTAGACGTCAGCGTTTATTAGTTGTCAATCACAAAGATATTCATTGTGGTGTCATTGTTGATGAAGTCTTAGGGCTTAATCACTATGAAGATGAAGAATGGGTTGAAAACATCCCGGTTAATGATGAGTTAATGGAACCATTTGTCAATGGAGGATTTTATTCGGGCGATAAACTATGGACAGTTTTTAGTTTAAGGGCTTTGGCCGAAACGCCGTCGTTTCGCCAGGTTGCCTTAGTTTAATGAGACGGCTTTTCATTAAGAATTAAAAAATTTGCATTCAGGAACTAAATTATGAGCGCAGCTGACGATAAGAAAAACCAATTAGAATCGAAATCCAATACCGGCGTCTACATTTGGTTACTCTTCTTCTTTATTTTGCTCGGTGGTGTGAATCTGGCATTAGGATTGATTGAAAGCCAGCAAAACCAATCACGACTAACTAAAGCGGGTAACTTACGGGTACTTTCTCAACAGGTAGCAAAAAATGCTTCTGAGGCAACTCAGGGTAACCAGGGAGCTTTTGAATCTTTAACCGAAGCGACCAAGCAGTTCCAGGCTCAAATTAATCACCTTGATCGTGGTGATGATTCAAAAGGACTGAAGCCTTCACCTGATTCAATTCGCAATAATCAGGTTCGACGGGTAATTGATTTATGGGACAGTATGAATGCGAATGCGGCTGTTATTTCGAAGGGTCAGGATACTGTTACCGGACTCTATGAAATTTCGAAAAACCTGTCAGAAAAAATTCCACAAATGCAGTTTCTTTATGAAAAAGTGCAAGATATTCTGCTTGATTCAAACACACCTGCTCAACAGGTGATGTACGCAACTCGGCAGTCAACCTATGCAGAACGTATCATTCGAAGCTTCCAAAAGGTACTGGCCGGTGGTGATGATGCTGCCCTTGCTGCGGAAAACTTTGGTCACGATGTGGATATCTTTGGTGAGGTTTTATCGGGCATGCTGGAAGGTGACGCCATGCTCGAAATCAGACGCGTAACTAATCCTCAGGCACGCCAATCACTTGAAGACATTTCTGCCCTGTATCTCGAAGTAAAAGAGAGTGTGGACTATGTAATCAGCCATACTGAAGAATTGTTTGAAGTGCATGCCAAGTCTGATGAAATATTTACCCAGGCACGTGACATGTTGGACTTAACTGATGAGCTGCAACGAGCTTACAGTCTTCAGTCAACCAATCTTAAACAAATTGGTCACCCTTTCTACTCAGCAATTGCTGGGGGATTAATCCTGATTTTGATTATCTTGCTCTATTTACGTCAACGTAAAGATGACCGTGGTCGTACCGAAGTTGCAAGAAGTACTGCGGCACAAGAAAAATTGCAGAATGAGAAAAACCAACAGGCGATCATTCGATTACTGGATGAAATGGAAGGCCTTGCGGATGGTGACTTGACTACCAATGCTACGGTAACCGAGGACTTCACGGGAGCGATTGCTGATGCGATGAACTTTACCATTGACCAGTTGAGAACACTTGTATCGACGATTAAAGACTCGGTAACCAAACTGGCCAATGCAACAGATGTAACGCAGAACATTTCGATGGAGCTGGCACAGGCCTCTCGCAATCAGGCGCAGGAAATTACGGGTGCGTCAGCCGCGATTAACGAAATGGCAGTTTCGATTGAGCAGGTATCTGCTAACGCCTCTGAGTCAGCAACGGTTGCGGAAAAATCGGTTGATATCGCGAAAAAAGGTGGTGAGGTGGTACGAAATACTATTCAAGGGATGGATACTATTCGTGAGCAGATTCAGGAAACATCAAAGCGGATTAAACGACTGGGTGAGTCATCTCAGGAAATCGGTGATATCGTATCATTGATTAACGACATTTCTGACCAAACAAACATTTTGGCACTTAACGCGGCCATCCAGGCATCGATGGCAGGGGAAGCTGGACGTGGTTTCGCGGTGGTAGCCGACGAGGTACAACGACTGGCGGAACGTTCCGGTAATGCGACCAAGCAAATTGAGGCGCTGGTAAAAACAATCCAGACCGATACAAACGAAGCGGTAATTTCGATGGAAGCATCGACCGCAGAGGTGGTACATGGAGCTCGACTGGCACAAGATGCGGGGGTTGCACTGGAAGAAATCGAACGCGTATCGAAAAGTTTGGCGGACTTGATTCAAAACATCTCAAACGCTGCTCGTCAACAGGCTGCATCGGCCGGTCATGTATCAAATACGATGAATGTTATTCAGGAAATTACCAACCAAACATCTGAAGGTACGCAAAATACTGCGAGCTCTATCGGAAAACTGGCTGAACTGGCCGACGAACTGAATAACTCTATTGCTGGATTTAAATTACCGGAGGAAGCATAGACTCACCATCCATGTCTGTGTTCAATGCGCCAGAAATGGAATCAGAAGAGTTTGAGTTATGGCAAGCTTATCTGGAAAAACAGACGGGATTATGGTTACCAGAAAGTCGTAAGCCTTTTCTGATAAGGGCGCTTTCTGGTTATATGCTTAGTAAAGGGATTAGCAATTATCGTGAGCTTTACTTTAAGTTAAATGCAGGTGCTGTTTCGGTGGGTGATTGGGCATCTCTGGTTGATTCACTGACTGTCAATGAAACCTGTTTTTATCGGGAAAAACACTCACTGGGATTAGTGAGTAGTTATTGTCGCAACATGGCAATAGAAAGATTTCAAGCGGCACCCGATAAGCCGCAGCACTTGCAATTATGGAGTGTGGGTTGTTCTACCGGGGAAGAAGTTTACACGCTCGCGATAGAAATGGATAAACTAAATCTCGGGCTACATGATTCGGTTGGCAAAGAAGTCTATTTTGGCGTAACCGGAATTGATATTAGTTATCCTTCTTTAGCTGTTGCCAGAGAAGGTGTTTATGCTGCAAGACAGTTGGACTTTGTCCCAATGGTGACAAAAAACCTGTATTTTAACCGGTTGGCAGACGGCTATTTTCAAATTAGGGATAATATTCGGCAGAGGTGCTGCTTTATACAAAGCAACATCCTTGAAATGAAAGCAAAATTAAAACAAAACTATGATGTTATTTACTGCCAGAATGTGTTGATTTATTTCAAGCAAGATAGAAAACAGTCAGTCATTGATGAGTTGGTAGAGCGGTTAAAACCCGGAGGTTTATTAGTTTTAGGGCATGGTGAAATTACCGGAACTAATAATGATTTGTTAACTAAAGTAGATAACAAACACTGTCTGGCGTATTTACGCAAAGATAAATAATAAAGAAATGACGGAGTAGTCATGAGTGACAATTATGACCAATTAGCACTAAGTTGGGTCAGAAAAGAAATCAATAATACCCTTGACCAAGCGCGTCAGGGGTTAGAAAACTTTGCCGAAGATATTCAGGATCAGACGCAAATACAATTCTGTATTAATTGTTTACACCAGGTGCAGGGAACCTTACGCATGCTGGATTTTGACGGTGCTGCAACACTGGCAAAAGAAATGGAAAATCTGGCCGAAAAAGTTGCTAACAATACACAATTTGCCAACGAATCGGTATTTGAAGTATTAATGCGCGCACTACTGCAAATGCCGGGTTACCTGGAAAGGGTCGAAGAAGGACAGAAAGATATTCCCGTGGTGTTACTGCCACTCATTAACGAAATTCGTAATGCAGGCGGAAAACGTGCCATTACTGAAAGAGAGCTATTCAGTGCTGAGACTTCGAATGTGGTGCCGCCAAAAGCGACTGAATCTGTCTCTGAACAAGATAAAACTATATCATTTCAGGATAATGCCAAAAAATTAAGAGCGCATTTTCAAAAAGGGTTAACTGGATTAATTCGTGGTGAAAATGTCAAAGAGTGCTTGTCGCGAATTCATAAAGTTTTACTAAGACTTGAAGCATTAACCGAAGGTAAGTCTGTTGCTCGCCTATGGTGGGTTGCTGATGGTTTTATTTTTTCTATTGCTGAAGGGGGACTTTATAAGAAAAAAGAAGTCCACATGCTGTTAGCTCGAGTTGATAAACAAATTAAGCGACTGTCAGATTTTGGTTTATCGGCTATGGCTGATGTTATACCCGAAAAACTGCTATCCGAATTACTGTATTATGTGGCTCGCTCTAAATCAAAAAACAGCAGAGTCAATGCACTAAAAATAGAATTTAATTTAGCCGCTAAGTTATCTGACAGTGAAGAAGTAAAACGTCATCAGCAAAAGCTGACTAAACCCGACTCTTCTGCGGTAACCAATGTACTTGGCGCAATTAATGAAGAGCTGGCCACTGTTAAAGATCAGCTGGATTTATTTGTTAGAGCTCAGGCAAAAGATTTATCTCAACTGCAAAGTTTAATGGAATCTTTAACTCGCATTTCTGATACTTTAACCTTGTTGGAATTGGCCATCCCCAGAGATGTTATTCGTCAACAAATCAAATCAATTGAGCAACTTCTTAATAAAGATCAAATGCCAGATGATGCCATTATCATGGATATCGCTGGTGCTCTGCTTTTCGTTGAAGCAAATCTGAAAAATGTCAATCTGGAGGCCGCAACTGAAAGCGAAAGTGAAGAGCAATCCAGTGTTAAAAGTCAGGTACAGGCAAAAGAATCACAAGTTGATGAAGCGACTCACGCACTGATTAAAGTCGCGCGTAGAAGTATGCAAACTGCCAAAGATAAAATGATCAACTACATTGCATCTGGATTTGATTCTGATGCCCTCGATGATGTCCCCGCAATATTAGATGAAGTTTTAGGTGGTATTCGGATTATTCAATTCCACGATGCGGCAGAAATATTACTAGTTGCCAAACGCTTTATTGAGAAGAAAATTATCGCACTGGGATCTCCGCCTAAAGAGTCTCACTTAGATGCCTTAGCTGATGTGATTACCAGTGTTGAATATTATTTAGAAGCATCAGAAGATAGCTCGCGCGGCAGTGTCAGTTCAATATTAAAAGGTGCACAAAGCAGTGTCGATATTTTAGCTCATTCAATTGAACAAGGTGCTGAAGTAAAAAATATTACCGGACAACCGATTGAATTTGAATTATCTGACGAACAAACAACAGAAGTTGTTGAATCTTTAGAGATTGAACAAGATACCGCTCAACAGGTTCCGACTACAAAAGAAACACCTACAGAACAAGATTCAAATGTTGTTTCAATTAATATTCCGGCAGCAGAAAAACAAGTTGATGAAACCCTGATTGATGATGAAGTATTAGAAATTTTTCTGGAAGAAGCAGAAGAAGAAATTCAAGTCATTGATGATATGTTGCCTCGCTGGGAAAACAACCTTAAAGATGATGACGCGCTAACCACAACGCGACGCTCATTTCACACGCTCAAAGGTAGCGGGCGCCTGGTTGGTGCAAAGATTATTGGTGAGGTCAGTTGGGCGATAGAAAATATGCTCAACAAAGTTATCGAGGAGTCTATTCCTGCGGAATTGCCGGTTGTCAGTTTACTAAAAGAAGCGCGAGCAATGCTCCCTGAATTAGTGGATTGCTTTGCTAATCACACTGAAACGACGGCAGACTATCGACAGTTAATTGCAAAGGCTGAGCATCTTGCAGCTGGTAAATCACTGACCGATTTGGATTATCAAGCTAAGCCAACAGTCGCAGTGCATGATGAAGCTGAAAGTACAGCACAGTTAGAGGAATCTATTGATCCGGTATTACTGGAAATTTTTACTACAGAAGCTGATGGCCATTTAAAAAGTATTGCGAACTATCTACAAAAAGCACCTTCTGATGGAAGCGTCGCTGTTACTGACGACTTAATTCGAGCCTTGCATACACTCAAAGGTAGCGCCAATATGGCTGGCGTTGATGCCATTGCAAATGTTACCGGGCCTTGGGAAAAACATGCCAGAATTATCAAAGGCAGTAATCAGCGTTTTGAACAAAAAGTTATTCAATTATTGCGCGCAACTCACGAATATTTGACTGATGCCTTAACTAAACTCAAATCTGCGCAACCAATTAATGTTGATAAAGCAGAGACTTTGCAGTCACAAATACTGCAATTAGATGTCAGTGGTGTTGAGTTAGGTCAGAGCAGTTTAAAACAGCGGGATCAGCAATTTGTCTCAATCTTTTTAACCGAAGGGCTTGATATTTTGCATGAAGTCAGCCGGTTAAATCATGAGTTGGAGCTTAATCCAACTGACCAACAGGTTAAAAACAGTATTCGCAGTGAACTGCACACGTTTAAGCGTGGTGCAGAAATGTTAGCAATTGACCCGCTTGAAACTTTGGCGAATGAGTCGGAAAAGCTGGCTGAATATTTAACTTCACAATCTTCGGTTAATCTTTCGGGTAATGATTTACTCAATGAGGTTGTCGATGTATTAACTGCCATGTTAAATCGAATCGCATCTGATGAGGATTTAGAATCTCCTATACAGTTGATTGATAAAATTACTGCCTGGATTTCTGCTGCGGATAAAGAAGTTGAAACAGCCGAGCAAACTGCTACACCTGACGCCGCTGAAGTTGAATCATCCGAACCTCCAGAAGATATGGATGTAGAACTGGTTGAGTTATTTGTTGAAGAAGGTGAAGAGCTGATAGATGCGGCCAATCTGTTATTTGAGCGCTGGCAAAATCATCTTGACAGCCAGGAGCTAAACAGCGAGTTACGCCGTATATATCATACACTCAAAGGTAGTTCTCGCATGGCTGGTGCCATGAATATCGGTGAGCTGGGTTATGCCGTTGAAGATTTATTTAATTCAGCGGTTGACTTTGGACGCTCACAAACTCAACTTGACTATCAGATAGTAACTGCGGTAACCGATAAACTGGCCACAATGATTGCGCAACTTAAAGCATTAAGTTGGCCGCCTGCTGCAGAAAAAGAAGTTCAATTGATTCGTCAACATTTGGCGGGAGAAGCGGTCGATCTTAGCAGCTTGTTACCCGTTATTGAATCGCCTGAACTCGAAACACAAATTGATGAAACTGAACTTGAACTACAAACCGAACAGCAAGAAGATTTTACGGAGGTTACATTAACTGTTGACGATGACATTCCAACGGTGAGTGATTCGGTTGAAAGTGATGAGCTTGAGATAGCCGATGTAGTTGAAGAAGAAGCCGATGACGGCGAATTACTGGCACTTGAAGGTGACGAATTAGCAATTGATTTTGAGGATGATATTGTTGAGACTTCTCCTGATGTGTTGGAAACTGATTTAGACGTTGAGTTAACCGATGAGTCTAATTTTGTCACTGAAGATGACAATGTTCCAACGGTTGAAGATGCGGTTGAAGATTTGGGTGAGCTATCGCTTGATTTTGAAGATGAATTAGCCAATGAAGATTATGAATCGGAAATTATTGCTGATGATGAGTCAGAAATTGAAGCGTTAAGTGATGCTGAAGAACAAGAAGCAAACGTTCAAGAAGTTGAAGAGCTGGCAGCTGAGCAAAGCCAACTGGAAGTTGATAGTGCTAATGAAATTGAGAGTTCCAATGAAGATGATATTTCTGACGAACCTGAAATTCTGGATGAAACCGATTCGCAAACAGTTGAAGAGATTCAGTTAGAAAGCGAAAGCATCGAAACCACTGAACCTGATGATTTGGTATTTGATGAAGAGGCAGAAATTGACGAAGATACGGAAATTGATGAAGATACGGAATTTGATGAAGACATTGCTATCGACGAAAGTGTTGCCGGTAGCGAGCTTGAAGAAAGTCTGCTTGAAACTGATTCCGATGAAGATGATATTGCAGAAGAAATTATTGATGAGTCGGAAGATCAATATATTGCACTTAACGATCTTGAAACGATTGAAAGTGAAGTAACTGGTGAATTACCTGATGATCGAATAATTCAAGAGTTACTTGAGCCTACTGCTCGCCAATCAAGCAGTGAAGTTGTTGTCGAAAATACTATTGGTCCTACAGAGCCTGTTGAAGTTACCGGTTCGGTTCAAAAAATTGAGCTGGATGAAGATGGTGAAGAAGTTCTTGAAATTTATCTTGAAGAAGCCGATGAGTTATTAGTTACTCTAGATGAAGCGCTGCATGATTGGTCTGAGTCACAAGATAATAAAGTTGCCATCGATTTACTACAACGAACATTACATACCTTCAAAGGTGGAGCAAGACTATCTGACTTAGTTGTACTGGGTGACTTGACCCATGATATGGAAACCTATTTTGAAAAAGTCAGTAGCGGGTTGCTTACCGTAACACATCGCGAAGTTGATTTTATTTTGCAAGGTTACGATGTCATCGAAAAGCTGGTTGATGAAGTGCGTGAAAAACGCCAGATGACCGTGCCTGCAAACTATATGCGTGCTTTGGAAGCATTGATCAAAGGTGAAGCGCTAGTCTTGGCACATGAAGCGGAAGATCTGATTGAAGATGAAGACGTTGAGCAAGTGCAAGAAGTCGAAATGACAGAGCCTTCCTCTGCAGAAATCGTTTCCTTTGAAGAGAAAAAACAGCAACAACAAGAAGCTAAACAAAAAGTTGTTACTTCGGCAGATATCGTACGTGTTCCTGCCGAGCAACTGGAAAATCTGGTTAACCTTGCCGGTGAAACAAGTATTTTCCGCTCTCGTTTAGAGCAGCAGATGTCGGCGCTGCGTTACAACCTCGATGAGATGACTGCAACGGTTGACCGCCTACGTGATCAATTAAGAAATCTTGATATTGAAACTGAGGCACAAATTTCATATCGACGAGAAGTTTCGGGTGGTATGGAATATGAAGATTTCGACCCATTGGAAATGGACCGATACACTCGTCAGCAAGAGTTAACTCGAGGTCTTAGCGAAAGTGCGGTCGACTTATTAAGTTTGAAAGAATCTCTCGATTTATTAACCGCCGATTCAGAAACGCTGCTGTTGCAACAGGGTCGAGTAAATACCGAGATGCAAGAAAGTTTAATGCGTACTCGAATGATTCCTTTTGAGAGTCTGGTGCCTCGATTACGTCGAATGGTTCGCCAAATCAGTAATGAACTCGGTAAAACTATTGAGTTGTCAATCAGTGCTGACGGCGAGATGGACCGTGCTGTACTTGAGCGAATGATTGCACCATTAGAACATATGCTGCGTAATGCGATGGACCACGGTATTGAGCCTCCCGAAGAACGACGCGCCAATCAAAAGTCAGAAACTGGTACGGTTAAAATTTCGATGTTCCGGGAAGGCAGTGAAGTCTTCATAAAGCTGCAGGATGATGGGCGTGGATTAAATCTTGATGCGATTCGCAAAAAAGCGGTTGAAAAAGGAATCATCAGTGCAAGAACAGAATTAACCGACCACGAGCTACAGCAGTTGATTCTTGAAGCCGGTTTTAGTACTGCCGAGCAGGTAACGCAAATCTCTGGACGTGGTGTTGGTATGGACGTGGTTAGTAGTGAGATCAGGCAACTTGGTGGTGTTATTGAAATTGATTCACAACAAGGGCGAGGTACAATTTTCACCGTAAAACTGCCATTCACTATGTCGGTTAACCAGGCATTGATGGTTCAGTTAGGCGAAGAGGTTTATGCGATTCCGCTCGCTAATATTGAAGGGATTGTGAGGGTCAGCCCGTTTGAGCTGGAAGAATATTATACTCACCCAGACTCTCCTTTTGAGTATGCGGGTATCAACTATTCGATGTACTATCTGGGCCAAATTCTGGATCATCAAAAAACGGCAAACCTACAAGGTGTCACTCAGCCGTTACCAGTCTTATTGTTACATGGCGCAGATCATCCTACAGCGATTCAAGTGGATGACTTGTTAGGTAGCCGGGAGATCGTCGTAAAGTCGATCGGTAGTCAATTAAGTTCCATTAGTGGTTTATCTGGCGCCACCATTCTTGGTGACGGACGTGTTGTTGTGATTTTAGATATGCCAGCACTTATTCGTCGTATTGATGCCATTCTGTTAGCTGCGGAAGATGCAGTCAGTACGGCCGTTGATGATAGTGTTCCTGTGGTAATGGTTGTCGATGACTCAATTACAGTACGTAAAGTAACTACCCGCTTACTTGAACGACATGATTTTGAAGTTATTACCGCAAAAGATGGCGTCGACGCACTGTCTATTCTAAGCGAACAAAAGCCCGATGTTATGCTCTTGGATATTGAAATGCCCAGAATGGATGGATTTGAACTGGCCACCATTATTCGCCACGATGAAGCGTTGAAAGAGCTGCCTATCATTATGATTACCTCGCGCACTGGTGAGAAACACAGAGAGCGTGCCGAACAAATCGGGGTTAATCAGTACATGGGTAAACCTTATAACGAAGTCGATTTGCTGGAATCAATTTCTGCATTGCTACCCAATAGATCTTGAGGAAGAGTGTGAGTGGTTTAAAGTTAGGTTTGGTTGCCTCTGCATCTGATGAGACAGAGCAACTGACACAGTTATTACAATTGAATGCGGTCAACATTTTACATAACCTCAAGCCCGAACAAATTACCGACGAACATGTAGATGATGAAGCTCTACATGTGTGGTTGTTATGTGTCGATGATGACTCATGGCATGATGCGGTGGACCATTTGTTAGATGAGTCAGCAGTCCCTGTTTACTTTAGTGAGCCTGGGGCTTTAGCTAAGCAGACACATCCGGAATATTGGTGTGATAATCTGGTAAACCGCCTTTTCGAAATGGCAGGGCTGGAGCGTGACGGCGCAAGTAGTACTGAAGAAGATTTATCTATTACTAGTCAGGCTGGTGAATCGCTTTCATTAGATATCGTTCAGTCGACAGCTGCCACAACAACAGATGATTCTGTTGAGCAGCAAACTCGCGCCTTATCCAATTCGTTAGATGAATTGGCTTCATCAACGGTGGATCTACCAAGTGATATTGCTGCAGAACTGGTTAGTGAACTTGAGAGTCTGTCTCCTGTGTTAAGTGGAAATCAGAATGTATTATCTGGGCAAGCCGCCGTTGAAGATAATTTTACTGCTAAGGATTTTGTCAATTCTGAAGATTCGATTTTGCTGGATGAATCTGTTGTGGTCGATACGGTTAATATTGACGCAGCAGCGATTGATGATGTTGAAATTGATGATGCGGATACGATCGAGTTAGAGTTAGATGATTTTGAACTCGATGAGTCTGAAGTTGATATTGCTGAGTCCCAAGACTTTGAATCAAGTGGTGAATCGACAGACAACGATTTTGCGGCGTTAGATGATTCGATCACATTGGATGACGAAATTGCATTAGTTGAGCTTTCACTCGATGATGATTTTTCAGGACAAACGCATACGGCTTCAAGTGAGGTATCATCTCTAGAAACTCAAGAAAATCTTGAACTCGATTTTGAGTTAGAAAAAGCCGCTGATGAATTAACTTTAGTTATAGATGAAGATGAGCCCGCTAAAGCTTCTGGTAAGGCCCAATTTTTTATCGATGAATCCGATGAGCTGCCTTCACAGGCTGCAAACAACGAAAGCCTTTCGCCATTAGAAAAACAACCCAGTGATATCATTGAGCCTCGCCAATTTGCTGATGTTAATGAGAATGACTTTGAGCTGTCTTTAATGCTTGAAGATGAACCTAAACCGGTTTCTGGTAAAGCGCAGTTTATAATTGATGATGACTTTAATGAAAGTGAGCATTCCTCTGCTGAGCAAGGTGCGCCTCATCAATCATCCAAACCAACTCTCCCAAACGAACCTTCAACCTTAATTAATGAAAATGTCAGTGGCAGTAAGCTCGATGGAACAGGGTTGTCATTGGCCCCAATGGATGATGCAAGTAAGACTGAATTAGACTATTCCTTAGACCATACTGTCAATAATTATGAAGTCGAAGAGAATAAAACGCTTGCCGAAGAAACCGAACTAAATCTTGATGAAACCGAGCTGAGTTTTGCTGAAAATGAATTTAGTCTGGAAACGGAAGATATTACTTTAGATGAAAATGATGATTTTGATTTATTGCTTGAAGAAACCGGGCATTCATTGGATGAGTTTGAGCTAGATACCGCGGAGAATTATTCTGTAAATCCATCACAAGCTGATTCGCAAAATCTTTCAGAGCCCGTTGTCAATGATGAGGCTTTTGATGACGTTAATCTAGATGGAACCGATTTAGATACATTTGAATTAGCTACCTTCGATTTAGAACAATCTCCCTTGGAACAAACGACGATAGACCAAACACAATTCGATCAACAGCGGAGCGAATCGGCGCAGATAGACAGTGTGGAATTAGTAGAAATGGATATCGATTCAGATGTGATTCATCAAGTGTCGTTAAGTGCCACCTCCATTCAGGAAATCGCGCGTAAAGCGCTAGATGATACTCCTACAAAAGCAACCAAACTCTCACCGACCAGCACAGAAACACCAAGTAGCACTGACGCAGTTAAAGATCCGGTTCAAGCTGTGCCAGCTGAAAAGACACAATCAGTAACCAGCGAATCAATTGTCGAGCCGGTGATAGAAATACCCATGCTCGATGAAGCTGTATTTAATATCGAGTTTGAAGAACAACAAGTAAAAACAACGCCTAAATCTGCGTTAACGCCTTGTTGGGTAATTGGTGCATCGCTTGGTGGTCCGGCTGCGGTGAAACGTTTTTTAAATCGCATACCAGCAAATGTGAATGCAAGTTTTATTATTGCTCAGCATATTGATGAAAACTTTTTACCTGTACTGGCTGATATTCTCACTAATAACAGCGAATTTGATGTTGCAATTGCCAACGGCAGTATTGAACTTGTACCTGGAAAAACAGTGTTAGCACCTTTGAAAGGAAAGATTACCATCTTAAAAGATGGCTCTATGCTAATAGATCATAGCCAAAAATGGAGTGCGCCATATTCTCCTTGCATTGATGATGTAATTGAAGCTGTCGGTCATGTTTATGGTCATATGTCGGGGGCGATTATTTTTAGTGGTATGGGTGAAGATGGTCTTAATGGTGCGCTTAAAATGAAATCTGCTGGTGGACAAGTCTGGGCACAGTCGATTGATACCTGTGCCAATGGTTCAATGCCCGAAGCGATTATTAATAATGATTTAGCAGAGTATATAGGTTCACCAGAACAGTTGGCCGATAAGCTGGTCAGATTTTTACGCGGCGTTCCCAACTAAACTTTGAATAACCGATTAAGAGAAAATTATGGCTACAGATATTCAAGAAGTTTACAGTTTAATGATTCCAACCGTTGGCAGTAATATCTTGTTACCTAACTCAAATGTTGCTGAAATTGTACCATTCAGTAATGTTGAGTTGTTTGACGACATGTCTAATAAACCCCGCTGGTTTTTAGGGCATCTGTTTTGGCGAGGGCAAGAAATTCCATTAATTTCGATTGATGTTATCAGGGGCGAAGCTGATGCCCAAGCGAATAAACGTTCTCGGGTAGCGGTGGCACATACACTCAACAGTAATCGTGAATTACCTTATATTGCTATCGTGGTACAAGGTATCCCTCGACTTTCACATGTCCGTGAAGATAACATCCGCTTTATTGATGATGATGCGCTATCTGATGCAGAAAAAATGAAAGTTTCTGTTGACTCGATCGAAGCCGCTATTCCTGACTTAGATAAACTAGAAGTGATGATTCAGGCAGCTAGAGAGCAGCTTCAATAAAATTTTATTTATTATTAATAATGTTGTGAATTTTTCAAATTTATCGCAGGCCGATTATTTAAAGCAAGCTCAATATTTAAAGCAAGCTCAATATTTAAAGATAGTCTGGCCAATTGTCATCACTGCGGCACTATTGGGTTTCTTTATGGCTTGGGGCGTTTTGTCAGGCGATGCGCAAGGCCGAGTTAACCTGTCTTATTTGTTATTGATCTATTTATTTATTCCAATTGCGGCTGTCGTCGTCTCTGTGGCGGGACTATTTTCCAGCAAAGGTCTTAATCTGGCTCGATTAATGACCGCGATTCCTTGGGGTAATTGGGCTCAATCACCCATTGCTCACAAAATCCGTCAATTAAAAATCGAAAAGCAATGGTTTTTTTATCAAGCGCAAATGGCTGCCATCGGTTTTTCTGTGGCAAGTCTTCTGGCATTAATTGTCACTTTGTTGGTGACTGATGTGAATTTCATTTGGCGAAGTACTTTGTTATCGGCAGAAGATCTTTATCCGGTGTTAAAAGTCATTGCTCTGCCTTGGGGATTTTGGGAAAGCGCACAGCCCAGTCTGGCCTTATTGCAAGCGACACAAGACTCAAGATTACAATCAATTTATCCTGGTCAGGATTATGCTAATTGGTGGCAATTTGTCGTAGCGGTCCAGTTATTTTACTGTATTTTTATTCGTTGTATTTTATTGATAGTTGCCAAGCTTTGGTTTGTGTCGAGTTTATCTGATGATCTGGAGAGTAAGCTGTTTACCCAGATTCAACAACATGCCAGTTATCAAGAATCGGCGGTCGACTTAACCCCGTTGGTACACCAGTTACCTGAAAATATTATGGTGAATAACTGGGGCGATATTGAGTTATCGCGCCTGGCTGAAATACCAGAACTAACCTTATCGCTCGATACAATGATTAATGCTGGGCCAGCTGCAAGTGCCGCACAAAAACGAGTTGCTGAGCGGTGGCAAGGTCAGCAGCTGGTAATTACTCGCTCTTGGGAACCGCCAATGGGTGAACTGGCCGACTATATAGAAAATGGCGAGGGATTTATTTTTCCGCTCGATTGGAACCCGCAGCGTATTTGTCCAATTAAGCAAAATCACTTAACTGAGTGGCAACGATTTGTTGCGCAATTCTCAAAATGGCAGCTTTTTTTGCCTGAGTCGCTTTTACCTGAATCTGTGTTGGCCGAGTCTTATTCAACCGAACCGTCAAGCAAGGAGTCTGGCTAATGCGCCCGGTATTTGCAGTTGTTGGTCATCCAAATAAAGGTAAGAGTTCTATTGTTTCTACCTTGGCACGTAATGATACTATTCGTATTTCACAACAAAGTGGTACCACAACTACGGCTGATTGTGTCAGGGTTGAAACTGCTCACGCTGGATATGAACTGGTTGATACGCCCGGATTTCAGCGCCCAGGTAAAGTACTGGAATGGTTGCAGCAAAAAGGGGTTGCCGCTGATCAGCGTGTTGCCGTTATTCAACAGTTTTTAGCAGACGAGCAATGTCAGCAACGTTTTCCTGATGAGATTCGACTGCTAACACCGATTATGCAAGGTGCAGCAATTTTATATGTGGTTGATGGCTCACGGCCATTTGGCGTTGAGTATGAAGCCGAAATGGAAATTCTGCGTTGGACAGGCCAGCCTAGTATGGCACTGATAAATCCTATTGAAAATGAAGATTATGTCGAATCCTGGTCAAAGGCATTAGCACAGTATTTTAAAATTGTACGAGTTTTCAATCCATTTCAAGCCGACTTTGCCAAACAACTGGCATTGTTAGAAGCTTTTGCCCACTTAAAACCCGAGTGGCGTGAAGCGCTAGATCAGGTTAATCAAGATTTGATTCAATTTAGGGAGCAGCAAAAGCAGGATAGCGCCGAATTGCTTGCTCGACTTTTGGAAGATTTATGCCAATATCGCGTATCACAAAAAGTATTAGAAAAATCTCAGGCCGATGTGGTCTATCCCGTACTGGCTGAAAAGTACCATCATTGGATGCGTCAGCGCGAACAGCAAACTATTACTGAGTTACTTGCGGTTTATGCCCACTTTCAAACTAAAATTTCGGTTGATGAATTGCATTTACCACCTGATTTGTTTGATTGTGAACACTGGTTTATGTGGGGACTGGATAAACAACAGTTAGCAATAGCTGCTGCGCTCGCCGGAGCAACCGCAGGCGCCGCCGCCGATATGGTGGTCGCTGGTCATAGTTTCATGCTGGGCGCAATTGGTGGTGGAATTCTTGGTTTTGGCAGTGCCTGGCTGGGAGCTGATAAACTACAACAAATGAAAGTTAAGGGGCTTCCGCTTGGTGGTTTTGAAGCGATTTGTGGTCCAGTCAGTAATCCCAACTTTCCTTATGTGGTGATTGGACGTTTTGTCTATCTTTATCAACAAATCAGTCGTCGCAATCATGCCCAGCGAACCCCACTTGTTATCAATCCACTTAATTTGAACGAACAAATTGAACAATTAGACAAAGCCGATCGAAAGGCATTACATGCCGCCTGTGCCCGCCTGATAAAGCAAAAAACTGTTGATAGCTTGAGCTTGTTATTATTGCCGCTTTTAAACTAAGAGGTCAGGTTGCAGAACAGTTGAAATATCTTACAATTCTCAAGTCGACGAAATAGAATCTCTCTTATAAGCTTGTTTAAAATGGCTTAAGATTTAACGCAACCACAACATAATTGTAAAATCATTTCGATGGTGCATATTCCATATTCGATGGCACATAGTTGTGTGAGAGAAAAGTTTGCAGATTAAGTTGGTATTGTTGGGATAGGATGTTGATGACTATTACTGGTATCAAGCGGAATATCTGCAATCTCTTGGTCTCTTAAACAAAGTCGATTATTTAATTAATACAATGGGAGATTAACGGTAAATAACATGTTTAACAAAATACCAATGCATTTAGTCAGTGATTGGCAAAATTACTCCTGTATTAGCGCTGGGGGCTTGCCGTTGTTATCGCTATGGTGAATTTTGTAAACCGTTAATATTTGATTTGAAATAAAAAATGAAGTTATCAGTGTTAAAAATCGGTGTTATGAGCTTAGTCTGGCTGTTACAAGTTGGCTTGTCATTAACCGTTTTGGCTGAGCCAATTCGTACACATCATTATCAGATTACTATCAATGATGCTCTTACCGAAGCAAAAGTTAAAATGTGCTTTGATGGAAAAGCCCCCGAATATTTGGTGGTTGATTATCGCCGTGCGAATAAAAATTTGATTGAATTTCCTCATTCACTTAAAGGCTATATTGAGTTTCAGGGACGCTATTGGCTGACTCAGTCATTACAGGCTGATGCCTGTGTCAATTATATTGCGGATATCAGTGAACATAATCACCAAAAATATCGAAGTAAAGAATCAACGCCGTTGAGCTTTCAAAGTGATAACACCTGGCTATGGTTGCCTGAAAAACTCACTGCGACTGAAGCTGTTGAAATTGAATTTAAGCTGGCCGATAAATACCGAGTCTCGGCGCCTTGGCAAATGCTTGATGATAAAGGGCATCGTTTTCAAATAGGCCATTATCCGCATGATTGGGGAATTACGATTATGATCGGAGATTTCCAGTTGGTCCCCGTTCAACTCAAACAGGGGGGACAAATCAATATTGCGCTGCTCAAACAAATTAAACAGCAATCCCAATTGATTGAGTGGGTTCAATTTACAGCGGAGTCTTTAGCTACCTATGCAAATGGTTTTCCGTATCCTCAGGTTCAAGTGATTTTAATTGAAAATAATCGATTCAAAAAAGGCCCGGTGCCTTGGGGTGATGTAAAGCGTGGTGGTGGACCCGGCATTCGTTTTGTTGTGGATAGCGATAAGGCAATCGAAGCCTTTTATCAAGACTGGACGGCAACGCATGAGTTTGCCCATCTACTCTTACCTAATATTGAATATTATGATATCTGGTTATCAGAAGGTTTGGCATCCTATCTGCAATATTTATTAATGGCACAAAGTGGCATTATTAGTCACCAGCAAGCCTGGCAAAAATTGTTTGATGGTTTTGAGCGTGGTCGTCTAGGTGCTGAAAGTGTTAAGCCTGAATCTTTATTAAAAACTGTTGAGAACCGGAAAAAAGGCAAAACTGCGGATCGCACCAAGCGGATATATTGGAGTGGCGCCGCTTATTTTTTTATGGCAGATATCCAATTGCGTCAGCAAACAGACGGTGCGATGGGACTACCTGAATTGTTGCAACAATTAAAAGCCTGCTGCTTGAATGCTACGGTTGAGTGGTCAGGTGAAATGTTAGCAAGCGAACTTGACCGATTATCTAAAACAACAATTTTTAGCTCTCTTTATGAAAAAATTGCTCAAAGTAAAGGCTTTCCTGATTATCTCGCTCAATTCAATCAGTTAGGTATTGAAATCAAGCAAGACCGGGTGCACTTAATTCCGCATAAAAACGCAAAAATTCGGCAAGCGATTATGAAAGAAAATGTGCCATTAATATCATTTCCTGATAACTAAACAAGTGACACATCATGCGCTATTGCTGAGTTTATGTAATTCAAGCTTTTTACATTTTCTTACCTTACCGATTCGCTTTATGAAGTCTTAACCTCTATATTGGCATTCACATAATTAAAATAATGGAGGTTAGCCATGTCATTAAATCGTCGAGAGTTTGTTGGCAACTCGATTGCTGCTGCAGGTATTTGTCTCTCTCCTGCATTTTTGAGTGCGGCAGAAAAAAAAGCAAGTCACAAACTTAAAATTTTATTCTTGGGAGGGACCGGTTTTTTAGGCCCACATACGGTTAATTACGCTTTATCCCGAGGTCACGAAGTGACACTGTTTAATCGTGGCAAGACTAATGATGATTTATTTCCTCAATTGGAAAAGATCGTTGGTGATCGCGATCCCAAAAAAGATAAAGGATTGTCAGGATTAAAAAATCGCGAATGGGATGCTGTAATTGATACATCTGGTTATGTACCACGTATTGTCGAAGCTTCATCGCAGTTACTCGCTGACAAAGTTAAACAATATGTCTTTATTTCTACTATTTGTCAGTATGATAATTGGGCTGAAGGTGGAAAAAATGGTACCGAAAAAAGACCACGAGCCACACTCGATGATCCGTTAACTGAGGATGTCTCGAAACATTATTGTGCGCTAAAAGGTTATTGTGAAAAAGCTGCCGAAACAGCTATGCCTGGCAGAGTGACCCAAATTCGTCCTGGCCTTATTGTTGGGCCAAGAGATAAAACTGATCGATTCACCTATTGGCCAGTGAGAATTTCACAAGGTGGTCAAGTATTAGCACCCGGTACACCGCAAGATTTAACTCAGTTTATTGATGTTCGCGATTTAGCACAATTTATCGTTCGTACTTTAGAGAACAAAATTACAGGGGAGTTTAATCTGGTTTGTCCGCCGTTTCCATTTGGAGAACTACTCCAGTCATGCTTAAAGGTCAGCAAAAGTGATGCTAAATTAAATTGGGTACCAGCTAAATTTATGCAAGAGCATGATGTACAACCTTGGCGTGACGTATTTATGTGGGCCGATATTAACAGTCCAGGTGCTGGTGCATTAACATGGTCTGGGGAAAAAGCTCTGCAAGCTGGTCTTACTATTCGTCCGGTAGATGAAACGGTAAAAGCGACATTAGATTGGTTTGGCAGCTTGCCACAAGAGCGACAAAATAAATTGAGAGCAGGGATGAGTCGAGAAAAAGAAGCGAAAGTATTGCAAGCCTGGCATGCACATCAAAAGAAAGTTTAAGTGAAATTTAATACTGACGAGTATAAAAATCAAAGTAATTATAACTAAATAGCCATTACTAACATGGCTATTTATCACCTGCCAGTTTTCAATGAGACTTAACTTACGCAGAATACCGGTAACTTTATGACTATAAAACGATAAAGCTTTATAACTTGTTAACAGTTAAAGTTTTAGAGTGAACTATCCGATACTAAATATAACCATCACATACGCCTTTGCGACTTTATTTTTATAACTTCCTGATTATTATCACGGTTAAATTAAACCACAAAAAAACAAGTTTTTACTCAAGCAATTTAAATCATTGCCGATACATGAGCTATATTATGTTCAGCTCCGATGAGTAGCATAAAACAAAAAATTCAGTCAAATGGTTTGATGTTAAAATGGTGTGAATGGTTAATGGAATCAGTAGTACAACAAAATAGTCAAAATTATCCGTTAAGCGGATTACAGTTAAAATCCCGTTTAGGTGTATTACTGGTCAAACGTCAGTATATTTCGATTGAGCAATTGCATCGCGCGGTTGCAATTCAACAAGAGCGAGATATACGTCTGGGTGAGTTATTAATCGAGCAAGGATTAATTAGCCAAAAACAACTAAAAATCGTGTTGCGTCGGCAAAATTGGCTGCGATTACTGGCTGCTGCAATCGCTATGATAATAACTCCTTTTACGCCGGTGATGGCTGCTAATTATGGTAAAGTTGGCAATAGCCCACTACCAATCAATACTCATGCGCTTGATTCTGCAATGCCCAGATTAATTAATCATGGCAATACTAATTTAATTTTTGGTGTAGACAACTTGCTTTCGCAAACAGATTTTTCACAAATAAATTTGTTACAAGCAAATCCGTTACAAACAAATCCGTTACAATCGGGCCTGCTACAAAAAGACCTGCCACAAACTGAAACCCCTCTGTCTCACGGTAGCGGTTATATTACTCAATCCCAGAGTCAACTATCACAAATAAGTGGCGGTTTATGTACTAGTCATGTTGGTGATGGAATTTATCGTATTAAAGCTTCCGGATCGGGGGAGAAAGGCGAGTTTGTACTAACGCATCCCAATTATGGTCAATTGGCTTACAGTGTTGCATATCAACATCATTCCGATGCATTTGAACCGTTAGAGTTGAAAACGCCTAGTCGCCGTTTTGAGCATAGTATCACCTCCAAAAATTCGATAATCACATTGCCCGATAATCAATTAAGCAATACTTCGAACAATAAAATGAACAGTTGTGAAAATCATACGCTTGACCGGCTTAAGGTATCATTGAGGTCACCTAAAATTGCACTCAAGCAAAAAAATTACACTGGTTATTTAGTCGTCACAATTGTTCCCGAGTAAGTGATTAACCTGGAATAATCGTTCACCACTTTATATTCTCAACTAAAATTAACAGATACCCGATTAAATGACGGGTATTTTTTCTATTTAATTTGATCAAACCGCGATGAAAAAGAAAAAACTAAAATCAGTTTTACACGGCCTGTTTTTTCTATTAATTACCAGTTGCCCTGTTAATTGGTGTATGGCAAGCGTGCATTTGAATAAAACAATTATTTATTTTGATAATAATGGCAAAATTAATGATGAGATAGCCGTTATTAATCAAGGTGATGAAACACTTTATTTACGAATAGAACCCTCGATTGTCTCTGCAGCGGGTTTACCTCAAGAATCAAAAGCAACCTATCGAGATCCTCAAGCTGCTGGATTATTAGTGACACCGCAGCGCATGGTATTAGCGCCTGGTGAGAAAAAACGTATTCAGTTAGTTCGGCTGGATAATATAAAAAATACACAAATAGAAAAGGTTTTTCGCATTTTGGTTAAGCCAGAAGTTGGCGAAGTGAAATCATCATTAACTGGTATGAAAATATTGGTTGCTTACGATGTGTTAGTATTATTTCAACCGGAACAACCTAAGCCTGTATTAGCGGCTGAATTTAAACGCAATGAAATTATAATATTTAATCATGGAAATACTAACGTCCTGCTAAAGAGTGGTTATCAATGTCCAGCGTCGCAATCAATTGACCAGCCAGAGAACCAATGTGTTGCTCTGAAAGGTAAGCGGCTTTACGCTGGTAATCAGTGGCGTACAAGTATCAGGTATAAAACGCCTGTACACTACAATATTGCCGTGGGCAGTGAAAACTCTGCTATTGTTTTTTCTGCTGATTTACCGGTAAAACCCTAGTCTAATGTATCACAGGTTGAATGATTATGTGAAACTGTCTGCTTTGTTGCTAGTTATTTACTTGAGTACATTATCATCTGCTATTTGGAGCAAAGTACAAAGTTCATCAAGTCAACAGTCGACGGTTACATTGACTAAAGGACTGTTAGATGGAGCTCGTCGTATTGCTCCATTCTCCAGAATCAATGCGCCAAGTGATACGCTATTTAAGTCTGAACTTTATCTTGCCGCCGTTTCTGAAATTAAATCTGAGTCTGAAGTTAATTCTGGCAGTAGGGCGCAGTCTGAAAGTGAAATTAGTAAAAAGCCTGCTAGTAATATAAAAAGTAGTACAATCAAACGCCAGAAAAAGAGTACGGCTTTTAAAAGTAGTGAAAAAAAATTATTGGTCACCACACCGCCGCCTGGTTTTGATGACTTACTAACACCGCACTTTACTTTGGTTGATGTCTATTTTAATCAGCGACTGCTTGGGGTTACTATGGCTAGTTATACTTCAAGTCATCTGATATTTCAGTCACCTCAGGAAGTCGCCGGGTTTATCGCTAATACAAAAAATACGGTTGAATTGGCATCTTATTTATCTCAACCTTTATTGAATAATCAAATTTTGGTTTGCCATTATCAAGGTCAAACGGGATGTGGTAATTTGCAACCTGACAATGTCGGTATTATATTTTCTCAAGGTAAGCATCGAGTTGATTTGTTTATTCATCCTGCCTTATTAAGTATTCCTTCGTTATTGGTTGATAAGTATTTGCCGCCATCAACAAGTGGGCCTTCGTTCTTAAGTGCAATTTCTCTAGTTGCTTCGGGCGGAGATGCTCGTGAAGATATTTACACAGCTAAGTTGAATAATTTATTCAGTATCGAAAATTATCGAGTTTACTCAAGCTTAGAAAAGGATGATAAGAACAGTGCAAGACTGGATCAACTTTCGCTAAGTTATGAGTATCGTGATATGGCATATCAAGTCGGCTCTTTTCGTACTAATAGTCAATCAAACAGCTTTTTTGAACAGCGTGAAATTTTGGGGGTGCGAGTCCAGTCTTCTCTTGCCAGTCGGGTTGATTTAGCACAAGTTTCGGGAACACGATTGTTTGTATTTTTGAGTGAACACTCACGAGTTGAAATTTATAAAGATGGACAGTTAATTGATAGTCGCGAATATCAGGCGGGAAATATTGAATTAAATACCCAGGACTTCCCTCAAGGATCTTATACCCTGGAAATAAAAATTATTGGTGATAGTGGACGTGAAGCGATGGAATCTCGTTTTTTTACTAAATCATTGCAACTACCGCCATTGGATGAATCACTATACTTTGTTGAAGTTGGCTTTCCTGAAGATGAACAAATACAAACTTATCCGGTAGCGAAAGATCAGCCTTTTGCGCGTTTAGGATTTGTTACTCGTTCTGCTGACTGGTTCGGTTTTAATAGTGCTTTGGCTGCCGATGATAAACAACAAATGTTAGAATTGGGAACGGTTTGGTTTGCCAATCAAATTGAAATTCAATCCAATCATGCTTTCACGAGTAACAATCAGCAAGCGGTATTTTATCAATTAGGGGTTCACCATCCGTCATATTTTGTTTCTGCCAGTTATCGCAGAACATTTCGTGGTAATCAACAACTGCCAGTTCAGGATTATTCATTCTTAAAACCTGATGTTAAACAAACTTTACTGAATGTCAGCATTCCATTTTCTGATGCGGTTTTGAATGTTTATGCTCGAACTAATTTGGAAAGCACTGGTGAGATGAAAAAAAATTATGGAATAAGCTGGCGTAAAAATGTTTATCGCACCGATCATCTTCTGCTGGACTGGACTGTAGACTTAACAAAAGAAAATCACGATAAGCGTTTGATAACGGGATTTACTTTGCGCTTTATTGAGAAAGACTACAATTTAAATTCAAGTATGAATTACAATCGGTTAAAAAGTCAAAGTCAGTATTCGTCGCATTTTGATAAAAACTTCCGGCTAAACGTGCAACAGGCTCAATCATTAATGGGAGATTTGAATCATAGTTTAAATGTTACAGAAACTACCAGTCAGATTAGCAGTTTATGGCAATCAGAAATAACTAATCGATTAGGACACACACGGGTAACACTGGAGAATATTAATCAGCAAAATACAACCGATGACTCGGGTGTTAATAAATCCCATCGACAAGGTTATGCTTTAACGAGTCACTTAAATTTTGTCGTTGATGATGGGCAAGTGGTAATGGGAGGAAGTCGACAATCAACGGCAGGAATACTGATTAATATTCAGCAGGAATCTTCCTCTTCGACACTTTTAAGCTTACGAGTCAATGGGGAAGAAAAGGTACAAATAAATAGTGGAGAAAGTCACTTTATTGCGTTAGCGCCTTATCAGACTTATCGTTTAACTTTAGCGCCTTTACAAGGTGAGTTGGTGAGTTTTGATAATACGCCTAAAGATATTACTTTATATCCAGGAAATGTTGAAAGTGTTACTTGGTCAATGACAAAGCTTTATATTGTCGTAATGCAATTGCTAAATAACGACGATAAGCCATTTGCTAACGCAAGATTAAATAATGAAAAATTTCATGCGGGTACCGATGATTTAGGTTGGGTTCAGATGGAGTTACATGCTGCCGGAGAATATTTATTTATCGATAACAATGAACGGCAATGTCGGGTGATCATCACTGACAAGGCTCTGCAGCAAAGTATCAATTATTTAGGGAGCGTACGCTGTCAATGATTGACAGCGTTGAATGACTAAAGCTAAGAGTATGTTTTTAAGATTGAGTCAAGTATTACTCAATATTGTAATCATAATTAATTTGCTTTTCTAACTGATAAGCGATTGCGATTAGTTCTGCTTCACTTAGTGCTTTTCCAGCAATTGATAAACCAACTGGCATACCATGCACTTTGCCTAATGGAATGGTAATGTGAGGGTAGCCCGAAATGGCAGAAAGTCCGGAATAACCACCGATATAATGATCACCATTGATACGATCGATTGTCCAAGCGGGCGAGAGTGTCACTGTCATTATTGCATCTAATTGATGAGTATTCATCAAGTTATCGATACCGTCTTGTCGAGTTGCTTGCTGAACCTTTTTTAGGGCTTCAATATATGCTGTATCGGTTAAATCACCTTTGGCCTGTGACTTAACAAGAATTTCTTGTTGGAAATATGGCATTTCTTGCGCAGTATGTTGCTGATTAAAGGCAATGAGCTTCTCCATGGTCAATGTGTTTAATGCATTCGGTAGCTTTGCAAAATAATGATTTAATGTATGTTTAAATTCATATAACAAAACTTCATAGCTGTCGGCATAAAACCCATTGTAATAGTTAACATTCAAGTCATTAACCAGTGTAGTTTGGTTGGCAATTTTTTGTTTGAATTGCTCAAATAATGCCAATACTGCTTCGTGCTCCAATGCATCCGAAAATAACACGCCGATCCGTTTTTGTTGTAGAGGTTGCTGCAAGTTGCTTATAAAATCTTTACTAAAGTGTTTTTGATTGATTTGGGTTGCTTCATCTTGAGGATCAATTCCTTGCATGACTTGCAATAAGATAGCTGCATCAACTACCGAGCGTGTCATTGGTCCGGCGGTATCTTGTGAATGAGAGATGGGAACTATAGCCGTGCGACTTAACAATCCTACGGTCGGCTTGATACCTACTAGACCATTGGCGGACGAAGGGCAAGTAATCGAGCCATTGGTTTCTGTGCCAATGGCGGCAACCGCCATAAAGGCAGCAATAGATGCACCTGAACCAGAGCTTGAACCACAAGTTGAGCGGTGTAAATTATGTGGGTTACGTGTTTGTCCTCCAACCGCACTCCAACCAGAGGATGAACGTTCTGAGCGCATATTTGCCCATTCGCTTAAGTTTGTTTTACCCAAAATAATGGCACCCGCCGCTTTCAATTTTGTAACGATGGGGGCGTCACGCTTCGTCATATTGTTGGCGAGGATTAATGAGCCAGCAGTAGTTGGCATGGTCGAGGTTTCCACATTATCTTTAACCAGAATGGGAATACCATGCAAAGGTCCCAGCACATTACCTGACTGCCGCATTGTATCGAGCTGTTGAGCAATTTCTATCGCTTTAGGATTAACTTTAATAACCGCATTGAGATGTTGATTGTACTGGGCAATTTGCTGCAAATAATAATTGGTCAGCTCAGCGGCAGTTAATTTGCCTTGCTCCATTAAGCGGGTTAATTGCGGAATGGTGGCGTGTTTAATGTTATCTGGCAGTGTTGAAGTGGTAATTCTAGGTGAAAATGCTGTGGCTGATTTTAGGTCAGATACTAATTGGGCTGGTAAATGCGAAACCGAGCGACTAGCAGAGTTTGACTGTTGTGGAGCTTGATTTTGGCAGCCCCATAACATCACCGTAAAACAACTGAGTAAAGTCCATTTTATCAATTTTCCCGGTGCACTTGGCTGTGCAACTGGTTGACGGGATAGAGAAAACATAGGTTGGTCCTTATTTATTAGAGTTAGAATAAGGTACTATGTTAGTAATTTTGGTTCAGTAGTTCAATAAATCGCTGTGCGGTCTTACCCAGCTTCTTTTCCGCTCGCCAAACCAGATGTGGTGTAAATGAAAAACGTGACCCATGTTCGTAGTCTACTTCTACTAAATCGCCATTTTCCAGATCTTTGCAAACGAGATAACGTGGCATCCAGCCAAAACCAATGTCTTGAATAAGCGCTTGTTTCTTACTTTTAAAATCACTTAAAAAGAACATTCGTTCGCCACCAAAATGCATATGCTCTACATCATAGAGTTCTTGCTCACTCGAATCATGGACGCTCAATTCAACAAACTGTTTGAGTTGCGCAATTGTAACGTTTTCAACATTGGCAAGTGGATGATTGCGTCCAACTAACAAAATACATTCTAAATCCGGGAGTGGTTGTGAGAGTAGGTTGGTCGAACGCTGATACTCTTTTACCAGCATTAAGTCGGCCTGATTTTTATCAAAGCGATGTTGTACGCCGCCTAAATATTCCATGGTAAGTGAAATTTTTGTTGGAATATCTTCTCTTAATAATTGCTTCATGGCTGACATGATTGGGTCTATTTCTAAAATACCGTCTATCACTACCTCAAAATTGGGTTCCCACTCCTGATTAAGTTGAACCGCTAGTTCTTCAATATGCTGAGCTTGGGCAAGTAGGCGTATGCCTTCATCAAGAATCATTTGGCCAGCAGGAGTTAATTCGGCGCGATATTCACTTCGGTCAAAAATTTCTAAGCTAAGCGCTTCTTCCAGTTTTTTGATTTGATAGCTGATCGCTGACTGAGCTCTGTGTAAAGTTTTGGCTGCTGCGGCAAAACTCCCTTTTTCAACTATGGTACGGAGAACGCGAATCGAATCTAAGTCTAGTTTCATAATAACCTGCATTAATCAGCTAATTGGATGGTGTGAGCAAGAATAACATAAAAATACTAGTTGGAATGACCTAGGACAAGAAAATTTGATTATTTTTATGCGGAATATTACCATTTTTTCTAATTGTCAAGTGGTTTATCAGTTTTTTAAAACAAGTAAAATAATTAATTATATAAACTTAGACTTTTTAAGAATTTGTTTATCAAAAAAATGAATTGAGCTGCAATAGCATAAAATATCATCGAAAACGATGCTTGTTTAACAAAATCAGCGTAGAATACGCGCCTCGTTTTTGCTCTTCCAAATTGGTTGAGTTGCACATAGGAAAAATTGAGGCAACCCTCTTGTGATTGAAAATTTAAGAAATATCGCAATTATTGCGCACGTTGACCACGGCAAGACTACGCTGGTTGACAAGCTGTTACAGCAATCTGGCACGTTCGATCAACGTTCTGAACTTACAGAGCGGGTAATGGATTCCAATGATTTGGAAAAAGAGCGTGGAATTACAATTCTATCGAAAAATACGGCAATCAACTGGAACGACTATCGCATCAATATAGTCGATACTCCCGGACATGCTGACTTTGGCGGTGAAGTTGAACGAATTATGTCGATGGTAGATTCGGTTTTACTGCTAGTTGATGCAGTTGATGGTCCCATGCCGCAAACGCGATTTGTTACTCAAAAAGCATTTGCACAAGGACTTAAACCGGTTGTTGTTGTGAATAAAATTGATCGGCCTGGGGCCCGTCCTGATTGGGTTATTGACCAAATTTTTGATTTATTCGATCAACTGGGGGCGACTGATGAGCAACTGGATTTTCCGGTGATTTATGCATCTGCGTTAAATGGTTATGCCTCTGAAGATGACAGTGTTCGAGATGGTGATATGACGCCACTATTTGAAGCTATCATTAAATATGTAAAACACCCTGATGTTGAAATTGAAGGTCCAACCCAGATGCAAATTTCATCGCTGGACTATTCAAACTATGTAGGCGCTATTGGGGTTGGCCGGGTTACACGTGGCAAAATTACCCGCAATCAGCAATTGATCAGCATCGATGCTAATGGCAAAGAGCGTAAAGTAAAAGTCGGGCAAGTTTTGGGTTATCTTGGTTTGGAGAGAAGCGAAATTGAACAGGCGTCTGCCGGTGACATTATTGCTATTACCGGAATTGGCGAGCCTAAAATTTCTGATACTCTGTGTGATCCCGAGCATGTCGAAGCTTTGACGCCATTAACGGTTGATGAGCCAACGGTTAATATGACTTTTCAGGTGAATACTTCTCCTTTTGCGGGTAAAGAAGGAAAGTTTTTAACATCGCGTCAGATTCTTGAGCGTCTTGAGAAAGAATTGATTCACAACGTGGCGTTGCGGGTTGAGCAAATGGATGATGCGGATAAATTCAAAGTTTCGGGGCGTGGCGAATTGCATTTGTCAGTTTTAATTGAAACGATGCGCCGTGAAGGATTTGAATTAGCAGTTTCGCGACCAGAAGTTATTATGAAAGAAGTCGATGGGGTTTTAATGGAACCTTATGAAAATGTAACCGTCGACATTGAAGAGCAACATCAAGGAACAATCATGGAGCGCTTAGGTGAAAGAAAAGCCGAAATGCGTGATATGCAGCTTGATGGTAAGGGACGGGTAAGAATTGATTTTTATATTCCTTCACGCGGCCTGATTGGTTTTCAAACAGAATTTATGACTGCTACTTCTGGTACTGGTTTGCTCTATCATACTTTCGATGCTTACGGTCCTGCTCATAAAGGCTCATTGGCGCAACGTCATAATGGTGTATTAATTTCTAATAGTACTGGTAAAGCACTTGGCTATGCGTTATTTAATATTCAAGAGCGCGGACGTTTATTTATTGGTCATGGGGTTGAGGTTTATGAAGGTATGGTTATCGGCATTCATGCGCGCGATAATGATTTAACTGTTAATCCGCTCAAAGCGAAGCAGTTAACTAATATTCGTGCCGCTGGAACCGATGAAAACATTCAATTAACGCCGCCAATTTTGATGACTTTAGAACAGAGCTTAGAGTTTATTGATGATGATGAACTGGTTGAAGTAACGCCAGTGAGCATTCGAATTCGTAAAAAGCATTTAACTGAAAGTGATCGCAAGCGTGCATCGCGTGCACCTAAAGAATAACTTTGGTTATTTAATCTGTGCGCTTTAATGCGCAATATAAGCCCGGTTAGTTGAAGATGAAACGACCGGGTTTTTTTATGTGTGGCCTGATTTTATGTCAACATAAGCGCAAATGTAATTACGTTAACTCTAAGGTGAAAGTAAATATTGGGATATTTATAGTTTGATAGTTGATATATCTGCAATGTTTAGGTTGGCGCATAGATAATTGATTTATTTGCATTCAGAGATGTGCTTATTGATAATGGTGCTCGTGATTGAGTAGGTAATTGAGTATAAGGACAGGCTCATTAAGAAACTTATCGCATTATTGGTAATCTAAGCGGATTATGTTCCTAAAATTAGAGAACAGTATTTAACCGAGAATTAATAAAACAGGTTTATTATGATAAAAAAACTGGCTGTCACGCTATTGATATTGGGACTGAGTGCCTGCGCTAAAAATGGTACACCCTTGGATTTTATGCGAGGGTTATTTGGGTATACGCCACCCCCTGAAGAAACAACCATTTCAGAAGAACTCAAACTGGAATATCAACGTTGTAAAAAAGTTGGCGTTGATAAAAATTGTGCCCAAGCAGCCTATGATGTAGTGCGTAAAGTAAAAGGACTAGAGCCTCGTACGATTCCTAAAGGAGTGGTTATCATTTTGGAAGGCGATGGGGGACATGGTGAGCAAGAAGAGGAGCAGTCCGCACCCGAATTACAACAGAAAAAGTAAGAACGAATGACCATTTGATTCAGTAACTGCTGGTCGTCTCAATTCGGGCTATCAGCGGTTCAAACTGTTAATTTGCCGTTATGATCAGAGGTTATGTGCTAGTCTTAATGGAAGTGTTACTAGAGAACTGACGAATTTATGCGGCAACTTTATCCTGAAATAAAACCCAATCAAAAATACTCCCTTGAAGTTAGCCACGGCCATAAATTGTATGTTGAGGAAAGTGGCTCTCCCGATGGGCTTCCGTTAATTTATTTGCATGGTGGGCCCGGGGCTGGTTGTGATTCGATACACCGGCGATTTTGCGATCCCGAAAAATATCGAATTATCCTGTTTGACCAGCGAGGCTGCGGTCGATCTGAGCCTCATGCCGATATTGAGCATAATACTACCCAATTACTGATTGAAGATTTAGAAGTCATTCGCAATCATTTGATGATTGAACGCTGGGTTGTCTTTGGCGGTAGCTGGGGGACAACTTTGGGACTCGCCTATGCGCAAGCTCATCCTGACCGTGTTGCCGGGTTGATTTTGCGAGGGGTTTTCTTAGGCAGACAGGAAGATATCAATTGGTTGTATCGCGACGGTACGCGCAAAGTTTTTCCCGATTATTGGCAAGATTTTATAAGCGTGATTTCGCCTGAAGAACGACACCAACTAATTCCCGCTTTTTATCAGCGTTTAACTGGGCAAGATGAACTGGCGCGTATGGCCGCAGCAAAAGCCTGGGCCTGCTGGGAAGGACGCGCAGCAACCCTCGAGCCTAATCCTTCAGTGGTTGAACAGTTTGGTGCGCCTCATGTGGCATTGAGTATGGCACGTATTAGTGCCCACTATTTTATCAACAATTGTTTTATTGAGGAAAATCAGCTCCTGGACAATATGCACTTATTAGAGGGAATTCCCGGCATTATCGTGCATGGTCGATACGATATGATTTGCCCCGTTGAAAATGCCTGGGCACTACAAAGTGCTTGGCGAAGCTGTGAGTTACAAATTATCCGTGATGCTGGACATTCTACAAGTGAAGCTGGAATAATTGATGCCCTTGTTAGAGCAACCAGAGATATGCATCAGGAAATAACCAATGATTGTACTGATCCAGCGGGTAACCAGCGCTAATGTTGTTGTTGATGAAAATATAATCGGACAGATTGATCAGGGAATACTGGCGCTGGTCGGTATTGAAAAAAATGATACGCCAGAAAAAGCCGAACGCTTATTTGAACGATTAGCCGGCTACCGAATATTTACTGATGATGCGGGAAAGATGAACCTTTCTGTTGCTGATATTCAAGGTGAAATTTTGCTGGTGCCTCAGTTCACTCTGGCTGCTGATACCCGCAAAGGGATGCGACCCAGTTTTTCCAGCGCCGCACCACCAGAAACAGGCCGACAGCTATTTGAATATTTTGTCAGCTATGCCAGACAGCGTTTTACAGCAATTGAAACAGGGCAATTCGGCGCTGATATGAAAGTCAGTTTGTGCAACGATGGCCCTGTTACTTTTTGGTTGCAAATTTAAATTACTCAGCTTTAGGACTTGGTGACCTTAGTTGTTTTGAGTAAGTGTTCAAATTGTTGTTTAGCAGAATCGGTTAGCTTTTTACCATTAGAGATTCTCAAAAAGGTGTATTGATTTTCACCTTTATGCAGCCCCACCAGTAAATCAAACTGTTCATTATTCAGTGGGATTAATTCCCAGGTTTGTTGGTGTTGCGATTCTAGTTGTGTCATTTGTAATGCAACATCAGCTGGAATTTGAGCTCTTTCTTTCCAAATACCCAGTACTCGCTCTAAAGGAACCGTTGTTGGCAATCTTAAAACGGCTACATCGTAAATTTCACCGTTATCATTGAGTTGCAAACTACCGGCAGCCATCGGAGCATTACTTTCAACAATTTGCCATTGAGAATCTAATTCGAGCGCAAGAAAATCGGTCAGTTTTTCTTTGGCTGGGGGCTGAGCATTGGCTTGCGCTGTTGCTGGCGAGGCACTGGTTGGCTGATCCAATCTAACTAGAACGGTGCGTTCATTATCTTGAAATTTCACAAATTCTTCCGCATTCGGGGGAAGTGAAAGCTGTCTTTTCCAGCGTGTTATATTTGCCGTAACATTTTGTTGCCCGGGTAGTGTGCTCAGAGAAACTTCAAGACCATTAATATTGTATGTTGCCAAGCGCATTGCTTCACTAGAGTGAGACTGATATTTTTTAGGGATATGCGATAGGATTGGTTGTTGATTACTATCGAATTGCAGCTCATCGAGAAAGAGTCTTGCAAATTCACCAGACTCTTCATCAACTTTGCTGGTTAATCCTCTGGCTTTAAAAAACCAGGTTTCCTGCTCTCGAATATAAATAACCGCAATAATTGATTCTTCATTTGATGAGCTTGCCGCCGGCTGAGTTGCGGATTGCGGCGTTGTGGTGTTAGATGATTGCATCATGCGCGATGTAAAAACCTGTTCAACAACCGTAGATAAATTATTCAATTCTTCGGGCGTAATGGGCTCATGCTTATTTTTGATCAATTGGCTGATAATAATAAATAAGCAGACAAAACTGGCGAATATTATAAATTTTGATTTCATATTAATTCTAAAACGATAATTAAGCAGTGACGGGCTGATTTGATTTTGTTGACAACGTAATTAAAGATGATGCAGACAATGCTACGGATTGACCGAGTACTTACATGCCGCTACATATTGCCAATTTCAAAAGCCTGATTAGTGGGCTGCTAACATTTAGTCCTGAAGCCTGACGAATAGGTGGCGATAGTGTACTCAATTCAGAATATTTTTCACAGTTATTTCCCGTTTTGTCAGCTAAATGTCAATAATTATTTGATACGATACCATTGTGTTTGGTGAGCGTATTGATAAGTGCTAAAACCACTGAATTTGAGGCAACGAGTTTGCGTGTTGCTAATACATGGTAATTCTCACACGCTTTGGCAAGGTATTTCACTGGTAAAATTGAAATGCTTGGCCATACTTAAAGAGTCTTCAGCGTTTATCTTGTGAAATAAAACGATTAATTAAGTTAATTTTACAGTCTAACAGCAAAGGTTAATGGATTTTAAAGCTGATTGAGTTTTGAGATGTAAATTAGATGACTGAGGGAATTGTGATTGGCGAAAGCTGTTATTGATTAGCGCGGTAGTAAACGTTAAATAATTCTGCTTAATTTGACGAATAAGGATTTTCATGAAGCCATTATTCTTATTAATTACTTTAATTGTTTTTTTATTCATGACGGGGTGTTCAGCTCGATTAGAGATGTATGCTGCTAATCGATCAGATATGAAGCTTTTGTGGAATCAATATTCCTACCTGGATTCATCACAACAAGCCACCGCACAAAAAGCAACATCACAAACGCAACCTATTGAAAAGCCACAGCAGAATAAAAAAACATCAACGTGTATGACTTTAAAGACAATTCAAGCTAACGCAAATGGTCTTAATCAAGTTGAATTGATACTCAAAAAACCAGGCATTCATGGCAAACTAACTCCCGATAATGAATTATTACCGGGGAGTTTTGAAGAGTGCTCGATTAGTTAAGACAATCTCGCTAATATGCCGATTCAATTACACTGACACTTATTTGATAGCATTTAAATCAATATTGCCCAGCGTTTGCCCAGTAAACTAATAGCCGGCAGCCTGGCCATCCTTTCGAGATTCTGATGCACCAAAATAGACTTTGTTTTTGGCATCATACAAAATCGCCTGATAGCCACCGTAACCACCTCGGCCAAAACGAATTTTATGCCCTCTGGCCATTAAACCGCGAATTGTCTGATAATCAATATCAGACTCTATGGCGATTTCACCACCTTCTTGAATATAAGCCGAATGCGCTTCGGTCGGTTCACTCGAACCAAAGTGCTGCCAGCGGGTTGCATCACCAGCCTCTTGCAGGTTCATACCAAAGTCGATAATGTTGGTGATAATTTGTACATGACCTTGTGGTTGCATTTGACCTCCCATCAAGCCAAAACTCATAAAAGGCTGATTATCCTTCATAACAAAGCCTGGAATGATGGTGTGAAAAGGGCGTTTGCCGGGGGCATAAACATTCGCATGTTTGGGATCCATTGAGAAAAGTTCGCCGCGATCCTGAAAGACAAATCCCAAACCTGGTACAACAACGCCAGAACCCATGCCACGATAGTTACTTTGAATCAGTGAAACCATGTTGCCATCTTTATCGGCTGTGGTCAGATAGATGGTATCGCCTTCATATAACGCTGGGTTGCCGCTATCGACTCGTTGTGCCGCATTGTCGCCAATCAGTTTGGCCCTTTCTCTGGCATATTCTTTTGAGAGTAACCCTTTTAACGGTGCTTGATAAAAGTCGAGGTCTGCATAAAATTTGGCACGATCTTCAAATACCAGCTTTTTTGATTCGACCATTAGATGTAGTGCTTGCTCACTTAAGAATCCCATTTTTCGTAAGTCATATTGCTCAAGAATATTGAGCATTTGTAACACGGCAATACCTTGACCGTTTGGGGGGAGCTGATAAACATCATATCCACGATAGTTTACAGATAAAGGTTTCACCCAAGTCGAGCTGTGTTCTTGTAAATCTTTCAACCGAATATAACCGCCATTTTCTCGCATAAACTGGTCAATCTTTTTGGCGATACTACCTCGATAAAACTCATCTCGTCCTTTATCGGCTATCAGACTTAGGGTGTTGGCTAAAGCCGGATTTTTAAAAATTTCACCCTTTTGCGGGGCTTTTCCGGCCAGGGTAAATGTTTGTGCAAAACTACCGGGTTGCTGTGATAATTTGGGAACACTTCTGTGCCAATAGTAAGCAATTAGCTCGGTTACCGGAAAACCTTGATTAGCGTAATCAATCGCAGGCTTTAACAATTGTTTGACTGGCAGCTTGCCAAATTTCTGATGAAGTTCAAACCAGCCATCAACCGCACCTGGGACTGAAATGGGCAACATGCCCAAGGGTGGAAGCGCTGTACGATTGAGCTTTTTGAGTTGTTTTTTCAATTGGCGGTAACTCAGTCCTTTGGGTGAACGTCCGCTGGCATTTAAACCATAAAGTTGTTGAGTTTTAGCATCCCAGACGATTGCATATAAATCGCCGCCAATGCCATTTCCGGTAGGCTCCATTAACCCCAATGCGGCGTTCGCTGCAATTGCGGCATCAACGGCACTGCCGCCTTGTTTTAAAATATCGAGACCGATTTGAGTTGCCAATGGTTGACTGGTTGCTACCATTCCATTGGGCGCGATAACTTCCGAGCGAGTTGCAAAATTTTGGCCATTTATTCTATCGGGCGCAGCAAATAGGCTAGAGTAAATACTAAGTAGTCCTAAAAAGCACAGTAATCGGTTTTTCTTTGTCATTGGTCGATCCTGAAAATATTAAAGTTGAATACATGTTAGTCAGGTTTTTTCGAGGGGGCAACCTGAGCGAAGTAGGTGAAATAATCGTTAACTTGTGATGTTTGCCTAAATATATAAGTAATCTAAGGAATGTTCGGTAATGAATTATCAGATGATTCAAAGATTGTTATAATCTTGAGCAACAAAAATTCACTTGAGTGAAATAATGAATTTAACTATAGAAAAATTTATCCACAACTGCCAGGTCTCCAGCCACAATGCCTATGAGTCATTCAAGCAATTATTAAATGAGTTGGAAAATCCTGAATCTCGAGCAAAGGCCGTTGAATTTTTATTTGCTCTGAAAAAATATACACTGCTAAACCAAACGGATGAGTGCTATTTTCAGTTTTTGGAGCAAAATGTTCTCGACCATTATGACCAAACGATTACATTGGATTTGCTGCAATTTCCTTCAACGTTTTTACCTGAAGCCTGGTCTTTTACTTTTTATGAAGGACTTATTCGATATCCGGCGAACGAATACCATAATAAAAAAGTGATTGAGTTAGGGTGTGGTATCGGCTGGATTAGCATTGCTTTAGCACTGCGTTATTTGCCAGAATGTATGATTGGTTTAGATATTAATCCAAAGGCAATTGTTTGTGCCAGACTCAATTTATATTTAAACGCCTTTCAGCCTAATGGCGAAATCAAAAACTTTGCCAATGGTCGAACGCTACTGAATATGATCGATTTTTACGAGTCGAACTTGTTTAGTCATTTTTCGGATTATCCAATTACCGTGGATCGCATTATTGGTTGTATTCCACAAGTTTTAAATCCCGAACCCGAAGTGATGGAACATTTAATCGCTGAAACTTCGAGTGATGAATATCTCTATTCTTTGAGTAATTACTTTGCCAAGCAAGGGTTTATTGAAGATCAATTTGGGCTAGGGTTAATCGCCAGTGCAGTTGAACAATCGATCGGTAAGCTAAAGCCTGATGGAAAGTTAATATTGAATTTAGGCGGCCGTCCTGGTCGAAAAGTGTTAGAACGACTAATGCAGCGTCGTGGATTTAAAGTCAGACGAATCTGGCAAACTCAAGTTGAACAAGCGGCAGATACCGAAATTAATGCGCTGGTTGATATTGAAAAATCTACTGGCCATCGCTTTGAATTTTATATGTCTGCCAGTTCTGATATTCCTATCGATGCCAGAACGGCTTTGCAGTATGCCAACGCCGGTGGAAAAATTTATCACTCCGTTGATGTCTATGAAGCAACCATGCTGTTGCCTGAAAAAGTTAAAACAATTTATCAGGCTATCGATCAATTTGCTGACTCTGAACTGAAAAGTGCCGTTGATTTAACTTATGATAGCTTTGAAGATGCCGATGAACGTTATTCTTTTTTGGCTTTTTTAGCGAAACAGATTCAACAGTTATCTCACTTTCCTTATGAAGATACGGCGGGACTTAATTATTTCAGACAACAATTAGCTGAATACTTTCGCTATTATCTGCAAGTTGATATTTCAGAAAAGCAAGTATTAATTACACCTAGCCGCCGCGAATTAATTGAAAGCTTACTGACTAATTATCGCCCACGTTTGACGCTGGTATCTAAAAATCAGTGTTATCTTATTGGTCGTGACTTTGATCAACCTGAATGTGAAATTATTCAAGTACCCTCACAAGTTGAATATTTAATTGAGTTGATTAAAAAACTTCAACCGCAGTGTGTTATAACTCAAATTGATGCACATGAAATTCAATCTGGTCAATTAGTTCAGCAGTTGATTCATTGTGCGGTTGAGCATCAGGTATTATTGCTACTGGATTTAACCGACAATATTGACCTAAGCAGTCAGCCCGAAATTCATGGTGTGTATCGTTATTTGTCAGAGCATACACTGCCTAATAATTTAATCATTATGGCAGGTTTGATTAATAATCGGGTTTATCAGGATTACACACTTAATATTACATTGACCAGTAATGATTTTATTGCCAAGCACTTAATTGATGCGGCTGAACTAACCTATAGTCGTACACCATTTTTAAAACAACTTTACTATGCACATTTACTCGAGGAGTTACTGTTTTTTCAACGCACTCGAAAAACAACTGTTATGGAAAATAAAGCGGTACATATTGCGCCAGCGTTACCGCTAGCATTGTGTCAGACAACCCAAAAAGCATTTGGGCATCCGGCTATTCAAGGAAATCATTTAAACTTTACCGATAATACGATTCGACTGGACTACGGAGAAAATGAGTTAGCTGTTCCGGAAGTGCTAAAAGAGGCATTGTTTGAAAGCTATTTAGTTCGCCGGTGTGTTGGAGATGATGCCTCACCAGAGGAGCCACTACAGCAATTGTTGAGTGAACGATTTAATTTTTCACCTCAATTATTTTCCATGATGCTTTTTGGGAATGGCGTAGCCCCAATATTTGCAGCGTTACTCACTTTATGTGCGCGAGAAAAGAAAAAACTACTTATTCCCAGTGGCAGTTATGGTTATTTTCGTGCCGCCGCAGAATATAAAGGAATTGATGTTATTGTTATTGAGACGTTTGAAAAAGATAATTTCAAACTAACGCCAGAGCAATTAAATAGTACTTTAGCGCAACATGCTGACTGTTGGTTATTTCTAAATGCGCCGGTTGTTAATCCTACTGGTGCAATTTATGGTCAACAAGAAATGTCGAACTTATTGAGTATTGCTGCTGAGCGAGGCGTGACAGTGATTATGGATAGCATTTTTTGTGGACTAGAGTTTAGTGATAATCTTCGTTGGGATTTGGCCGATAGTATCGAACGCTTTAATGCAACAAATAATGCGCGTTTTATTTTACTCGGTGGGATTTCTAAAGAATTTGCAGCTGGTGGATTACGCTTTGGCTATTGTTGGTCGACATCGAGAGCCTTGCTCCAGAGTTTGCAACCAGAATTACCTCATATTCCACATTTCACATTGAAATATGCTATACGCAAATTAATTCGCCTGCAATTAAGTCTAGATTCGTCATTATTAGCACATTTACAATGGCAAAAAGACACGTTGTTTTCCAGAGCAAAACAGTTATCTGCGGTGCTCACCCAACGTGGATGGCAGGTCATCATGCCTCAAGGAGGCTTATTTTTGGTGGCTAAGCCGCAGCAAAAGATCGATCTCGAACAGCTACCGTTAACCGAAGGTGGTGATAAGGTAACGGAATTATTATTCCAGCAAAGTAACGTTGCGATTAATAATTCAACCTGGACCGGACTGCCTGGGTATTGTCGTTTTGTTTTATCAGGCAGTGAAAATGACTTTCAAGAAGGGATCAAACGTTTGAGCCAGTTTTAACTGGCTCGAGTTTATTGGTTGGTTTTGGTTTGATTAATTGTTGCTTTCAAATAGTGTTTTAACTTTAAGGTGCAAAGTTTCCGCTGTGACATCGGCAGGCATGATTTTGGGACCTGCAATTAAACCAATTTGGGCCATGAATTTTTTGGGAAAGCCTTTCATGGCGCGGCCATTTTTTCGGCTAAACCAAGAGCCCCATAATCCAGTTAATGCTAAAGGAATTACTGGAACGGGGGTTTTTTCAATAATTTTTTCAATGCCTTTTTTAAATTCCCCGATTTTTCCGTCTGCGGTCAGCTTGCCTTCTGGAAAAATACAGACAACTTCACCGCGACTTAACTCTCTAGCAATTTTTTCAAATGCAGATTCCATTAGCGCTTTGTTTTCTCGCGCAGGTGCAATTGGAATTGCGTTGGCCATTTTGAAAAATGTGCCAATGATAGGGGCAGCAAAAATTTTATGGTACATCACAAAGCGAACATTACGTTTACAGTAACCTGCAATAATTAACGCATCGACAAAACTGACATGATTACAAACCAACACGCAGGCATCGTGTGTTGGGATCAAGTGTAAGTTGCGCGGTTTTATACGGTAAATGGTGTTAACTAATAACCAGGTAATAAAACGAAAAATAAACTCGGGCGCTTTGAAAAAAATATAAATGGCAACGAATATGTTGACGATAGCTGTTGCTAAAAATATTTCGGGAATAGTACAGTTTAAGCTGATTAAGGTAATTGCAAAAATACCTGAAAACACCATAAATAATGCATTTAAAATATTTAACCCTGCAATCAATCTTGACATATGGGGTTTACTGCCACGTTGCTGCACGAGTGCATATAGTGGAACGGTAAACAGTCCACCAAAAATGCCAATCATAATAGCGTCTATTAGAACGCGCCATGAACCATTGAGGCCAATAAACTGAATGTAATCATAGGTAGGGATTAAGTTACTGGCAGTATTAGCTAAATATAAATCATAACCAAACAAGCTCAGGCCAAACGCCCCAATTGGGACTAGCCCTGCTTCAACTCGGCCGGCTGAAAGTTTTTCACATAACAATGCGCCAATGCCAATGCCAATGGAAAAGGCGGTTAAAAATAATGTTGCGACAGATTCGTCACCGGCTAATGTTGATTTAGTGTAATTAGGTAATTGAGTCAGATAAATTGCGCCATAAAACCAAAACCAAGAAATTCCTAAAATTGCCAGAAAAACGGTTTTGTTGCTATACATAAACTTAATGTTGTTATAGATTTCTCGAAAAACATTCCAGTTGATGGTTAGTTCTGGTGCAACGGCTGGGGTAACTGGAATTTTGCGACTGGCAAGATAGCCTGTTACAGCAAAGGTAACCAGTGCAATTGATAAATACAGCAGGTTATTACTTTGTAGCGTCATCATTGTCCCACCAATAATTGTCCCCAATAAAATGGCTAGAAAAGTGCTCGATTCAATTAAAGCATTGCCTCCCACCAGTTCATCATGGTGCAAGTGTTGCGGGATTAATCCATACTTTAAAGGGCCAAAAATGGCCGACTGAAAACCCATTAAAAATAAAATAAATAACAGCGCACTGTAACTTTCAAAGTAAAATCCGACCGTTGCCATGAGCATGATAATAATTTCAGCCAATTTTACCCGTCGAATATTAATGGATTTTTCATACTTTTCTGCTAGCTGACCTGCAATAGCTGAAAAAATAAAAAATGGTAAGATAAACAGTATGGCAGCCAGATTAACGGCTATTTTAGAGTCAACAGGTAAGCTTTCGGCTGCTTTAAATGAAAGCAAGATGACAAGTGCATTTTTAAAAACGTTATCGTTTAGTGCGCCGAGCGCCTGAGTAATAAAAAAGGGGAAAAAACGCCGCTCTTTTAAAAGTGAAAACTGACTGTGTGACATGAAAAAAATTCCTGAAATTAAACTGACCCAAACTTATAAATATTGCGTTGTATTATTATGATTTGTATATCGATGATGTTTGATCGATATGGCTATTCATTTGACTCCTTAGCAGTTTTGGGATTAATCGCCAGTGGAACAAATCCGTTATGGCCTCCAAATTTGTCCAGTTGATCGTCTACTTGAAAGTAGCTGACATGGCGATCATAAAAAACATGAATTTGTGGCACTTGTTTAATGTCTGCGTTGGCTGATTCACGTGTAATGTGTACTTCATCTGGCCAGTTTTTTCCAACAAAAAACAATGGCGTTCCGCAGTGAATGCAATGTCCTCGCTGGGCATTTTGAGAAGAATCAAACCAGGCAATATCTGCTTCGCCACGTAACACTTCAAAATTGATTTTTTCAACACCAAACCAAGTAACAAAAGGTGCGCTTTGCGTTTTTCGACAGATTTCGCAGTGACAGTGAGCACACCATTTGACGGGTAATTGCACCCGATATTGAACTCGTCCACAAAAACATCCACCTTGCAGTTTCTGGTTGGCAATTGCTGATTGCTCCATTATGAATGCCTCGTCAAAATTTACAAATTATGTTTGAAAGTCCCAATCTTTGGTAATCGTCTGTTAAGCCTCGTAAACAGATGAGTATTAAATAATCCTCGAATACGATGCATGTAGTTCCAATTTCTATGAGGCTAAACTGCAATTTGTAACAGCGGCACAATTAACTGGTTATTGGCTGATAAGCTTTTGAAAAACGGCCATGTGCTAAAAAGTGTAATACCTCATGAATCAGTTCACTATCCCACATCATAAATGAGTGATGCAAAGGCATCACAATAAAGTCAGTCATAGTGCTACATTGCGTATTAGATAACTCAACGACACCATCGCCGGGTGCATTATCGGTGGCTTTTTTATAATACCAGCTTACCGGAACAATCAGACTGAATTTAACATTCCCCGCAATAATGCCTGTTTCAATATCGGGTTCGGGGAGGGTATCAATGAGTTGGCTATCCGGGGTTAAATCTGCTGTTACAGGAGGGACAAAGTGTTTAAACCACCAATGAGAGAGCATAAAACTAGCAGTCTGCGTACCTTTATTAGGGCTGCCCAACATGACGCAGCGACCTTTTTTCCACTCGGGGTGTGCAGCCAATAAGCCTCGAATTAATATACCACCAAAAGAATGACCAACAAAGTGGATGGGGTTATCTGGTTGTAGCCATTGATTGATGGTTTTAGCGAGTGACTGAATAATTGATTGATAATTTTCGGTCAGTCCGTGATAGTTGGCATTTAACACTCGATAACCTTGCTCTTCCAGCGCCAGAGCAATTTTTTGCATACTTCTTGGGCCTCTGCCCAAACCATGAAGGATCACGGCCTGGGGGCGTTCAGATGATGACATTAACTTAATAACTTCCTATGACAAATTAAAAAAGCGACAACTATTGGTATAGCTTATATCAGATAGATGCTGCAAGCTTTGATTACGTGCATTGGCGACGGTTTGCGCAATATGGGGTAAATATTGAGGTTCGTTGCGATTATCGGTGGGTTTAGGGGACAGGTTGCGTGGGGTCAAATAAGGACCATCGGTTTCCAGCATCAGGCGATCATCAGGGATAAAAGCGACGGCTTGATATAAGTCTTGCCCTCTGCGTTCATCACAGATCCAGCCGGTTACACCAATGTATAAATTCAGATCGAGGTATTTCGCTAATTTGTGTTTATCACTGGTAAAGCAATGGATTACCGCATCGCCAATTTGTTCCCGATATTGTTTGAGAATGGAAAACTGGGTATCAAAAGCATCTCTCTCATGAAGAAATAGTGGCTTTTGCAGTGCGATGGCCAGTTCGAGTTGTTTTTCAAATGCTTCAATTTGCTTGGTGGGCGGTGAAAAGTTACGGTTAAAATCGAGTCCACATTCACCAATAGCGACAACGGCGGGTTGTTTTGCTAATCGCTCGAGTTTAGCCATACCCTCATTATCTAATGATTTCGCATCGTGAGGATGACAGCCTGCGGTAGCAAACAAAATGCCGGGCCGGCTTTGCGCTAAAGCCAGCGCTTGTTCACTTTCGCTAACGCTGGTGCCAGTGATGATTAACTTATCGACTCCATTTTTTTGTGCCCTGTCAATTACCTGTTGACGATCTTTGGCATATCGACGGTTTGTCAGGTTGATGCCAATATCAACCCATTTGAGTCGTGTTTTTTGTGGTTGCTCAGTTAAATGTGTAGTCAAATTGATTGTCTCTGCTTCGCTGATGCACGGTTATTTTTTGGCTGATTGATAGTGTTTCATCATTTCAGGGATTAGCTTTTGCAGAGCCTGCTGGCGATTTTCAGGCGAAGGGTGAGTACTCATAAATTCAAACCCTTGATTACCACTGACTTGCGCCATTTTTTGCCATAATGATACGGCTGCGTTAGGGTTATAACCTGCTTTGGCGGCCAGTAAAATACCGAGTTTGTCGGCTTCGGTTTCTGAACCTCGGCTATTGGGTAAGGTAATGGCAACTTGTGCTGCTGCAGTTGCCAGTGAAACATGTTGAGCATTGGCTTGCGTCATATTTTGCAGTAGTTCAAGCGCAAGATTATTAGCCATTGCAAGCGACATGCGTTCGGCTGAGTGATTGAGTAGGGCGTGGGATATTTCGTGGCCCATGACTTGTGCAATTTCATCATCAGTGGCAGATAATTTTTGAATTAACCCAGTATAGATGGCCATTTTGCCACCAGCCATGCACCAGGCATTTACGGTTTGTGGATCATCAATCAGCTTAGTGCTCCATTGCCAGTCTCGTGTATTGGGACGTAAACTCATTGCTTGTTGGATTAGTTTGTCAGTAATGGTTTTGATACGTTTAACCTGAGCGGGGTTATTATCCAGCTTGCCTGCTTTTTCAAAGGGTTCGAGTGTATTGGTATAAGCTTGTTTAGAGGCTTGTATCGCGCTATTCTCATTTACCAACATAAATTGTTTGCGCCCAGCAATATTGGTGGCGCAACTGGTAATAAAAAAGCTAAAAATCAAGATTGCGAAAGTCAGTTTGATATATCGCATTTTGAATAAAAACATGACGGTATTAACCATATAGTCAGTTAAAAGAAGCTATAAACAATACCAGATCCCGTTATGAGAAATGAAGCAAAAATCATAGATTTTTATGCACAAGGCTTAAGAGGACTCTTAAAGAGGTTGATTAGGTTTTGTTTCATTTGATGAGTAATTGATTCAATAATATGCACAACGAACTATCCAAAGCACAGAAGGTCTGGTTAACCGTACAGAAAATTCCTATTGGTAAAGTGGCCAGTTATGGCCAAATTGCCGATCTGGCAGGACTACCTGGGCGTGCCAGATTGGTCGGCAAAGTGCTCGGGCAAGCCCCAGATAACATGAAGTTGCCTTGGTATCGGGTATTACGCAGTAGCGGTCAGTTGGCTTTTGAGGCCGGTAGTCCTCAAGCAGAAAAACAAAAAGGCTTACTTCAGGAAGAGGGGGTCGTGGTGTTAAAAAACCGGGTAAAAATCAGTCAGTTTGGTTGGCAACCCAATTTGGGTGAATTACTCGAAATGCAGTTTTAAATGCCTAATTGTTGAACTTCTAGTGATGTCAGATAAAGTGAAACCAGATATAAATTAATAGGCACTACGACACTGTGGACTAGTTTTATTGACAAAACCTTTTTGCCACTGGCACTAGAGCGACTCGGTCTCCCCTGATCATTTGTAGGCAGTCTCCTGTTTTTATTGTCGTGTCTTTCGTCACAACATTATAGTGAGCTTGATCAGGAGAGACTAAGTCAACCAAAAGTCCATTTCTGGAACTCCGCTTGATTTAACTTGCGCAAAAAATCAACATGAAAAAGATATTAACCACTGAAAAATGAACTGAACCTGAACAAAAAATAAATGATGTTCAGGTTCTTCATTGCTTATATGAGAGAGACTAGCGTTTGATACCAAAGTGTAAATCGAAGAAGTGACGTATCATATTGAGTCGGTGCATCCCTGTTTTTTTGCCACGAATGCTGTGCTTTTTACCTGGATAGTCCATCACATAAAACTGAATATTATTATCTTGCAATGTTTTATATAAACGGGTGGCATTTTTGAAAAGAACGTTATCATCTGCCATGCCATGATAGATCAACAGTGGACCTTGCAGGTTAGTCGCATAGGGAAATACCGATGATTCCTCATAAGCTTGCGGGACCTGATTAGGGTTACCCATATATCTTTCGGTATAGTGAGTATCATAGAGTTGCCAATCGGTGACAGGGGCACCTGAAACGCCGGCTTTAAAATAATCCGCGGCCTTAAACATTGTCATCAGCGTCATATACCCGCCATAGCTGTGACCGTGAACCCCAATTTTTTGCGCATCCACCCAGGGAAGTTTACGCAGAAATTTAACCCCTTCAATTTGATCGCTGACTTCTATTTTACCCATTGCCTGATAAATCGCATCTTCAAACTTTTTGCCGCGATTAGCCGAACCTCGATTGTCGACAGTAAACACTGCATAACCTTGTTGTGCCATGTATTGCGGCATATAGCTTGTCCACGAGTTAGTCACCATTTGTGCGCCTGGGCCGCCATATAGATAAACCAGTACCGGATATTTTTTGCGTGCATTAAAGTTGGCTGGTTTATACAGACGATAATGCAGTGTCGTGTTGTCTGCCGATTGAAAAGTCCCAAATTCTGGATAAACCCAATCTGATAAATATTCATGCAGTGGATGTTGTTTATCGACTTTGTTTTCTACCAGCCACGACAGGCGCTCACCATTTGTACGATGCAAACTGACTTGTGGCGGTGTTGTGGAAGAAGAGAAAAAGTCAATATAACTGCTGCCATCATGGCCAAACACAATTGAATGCATACCCTTTTTTTGAGTTACTTTACTGATTTTACTCGAATCAAAAGAAACCTGATAAAGATGTCGTTCAATTGGAGTATCTTTGCGACCAGTAAAATAGATGGTCTTGCTGTCTTCATCGACGTGAGCGATATCATCAACTTTCCAGTCACCTTGGGTTAGCGTTTTAACTAGTTTTCCTTCCAATGTGTATAAATATAAATGTTTGAAGCCACTGCGTTCTGAAGCCCAGATAAAATGTTTTTTGTCGCCCAAAAAATGGAGTGTCTTATGTAAATTTATCCAGGTAGGGCTGGTTTCCTGCAAAATGTTTGATACCTTTTTGGTATTCCAATCATATAAATTTAATTTTAATGTCTGCTGATTTCGACTCTGCCACTGAAAAGATAACTGATTGCTGTTTTTTGTCCATTGCACTCGTGGTAAGTAAAAGTCTTGTTCTTTACCTAAATCGACCCAACGAATTTTTTTATTTTTAATAGCAATAACACCTAATTCTATTTTAACGTTGGGTTTACCGGCAAACGGATAACGTTGTTGAATCATTTTGATTTCGTCAGCATAAATTTCACTGCGTGTTACTTGCTCTACTGGTGACTCATCAACTTTAGTAAAAGCAATTTTGCTTTCATCTCCCGACCACCAGTAGCCAGTCATACGGCCCATTTCTTCTTGAGCAACAAATTCGGCCATACCAAACTTAATTGCGCCGCCGCCTTTTTTGGTAAGCTGTATTTCTTTGTTTTTGGCAAGGTTAAATATAAATATATTCTGATCGCGGATATAAGAAATATAATTGCCCTTGGGTGAAAAACGTACGTCAGTTTCAAACTCAGGTGTCGAGATGATCTTTCTTGCCTTTTTATCGCCGACTTTGTAGTAATAAATATCACCTGCTAAAGGAAATAAAAGCGCAGTGCCGTCTTTTGACCATTGATAGCTGACGATACCGCTACCACTTAATCGCATACGCTCTCGTCTGGCCTTTTCTTCATCTGATAACGCTTCTTTACCTGAATGTAGATCGTCTGAATCGAAGAGTAATTTGGTTTGTTGAGTCTGAATATTGTATTCCCATAAATCTAGACGTTCGTAGTCACTGTCTTTACCTTTCAAAAAGGTGACGCGATTTCCATCGGGCGAAATTTGCAGGCCACGCATTGATGCGCCGGAAAGCGAAGGCGATGAATAGATACGTTCAACATCGAGCTTTTTAGCAAATACGGAGGGAACGCTGATTAACAGTAATACTATGACATAGTAAAAAACTGAGTGTCTTTTCATTGTTTTTCCTTATAGTCCAGAGGGATATTTATTGATTAATGATAATGCTCGTCAGAGGCTTTTATCGATTAATGGCTTTGTTATCGATGAGCTCAAGTCTAGCGGGATTTAAAATTTACAACAAGGTTGACTGGTATGAATCCTTAAATTAACTGTATAAATGACGTACAGCGAGTTGATGACTGTATCACTAGATCGATATTCTAAGACTTAGAATTTCTAGCCTAACGACAAAAAATAAACTTGGCTCGCGGTAATATTGAGTTATTTCAGGTAATATCTTGCTTTCACTAACGGTTCAGTCTTAAAAATACATTTTTATTTAATCATGACAAAAGCTTGGATGGTCCGCGCTGGGCGCGGCGGACTTTTTATTGATGACTTTATTAATAACAATTTGGTTGCTATTGGTTGGAATTTGCTCGGCGAGTTGAGTCAGTTGCAAGCTGACGCTCAATTAAAAGCCGCTTATATTCAGTACTATGGCAATGAGAAACCCAATAAAACCGCTAATGCACTCTCTATGCTGCGTCGATTCTATCACGAGATACAACCTGGCGATTGGTTATTAACCTATTCCCCAAAACAGCGGCTATATCATATTGGTGAAGATTTGAACCAATATGAATACCGTCATTGTGATACAGGGCTATATGCCAATATTCGTCGAGTGAACTGGCTGGGAACGGTCAAACGCGATTGTTTGTCGGCTAATAGTCGAAGTTCACTTGGTTCGGTATTGAGTCTATTTACAGTTAAAGAAAAGGTGAGGCTTGAGATTGAGTCGCAACTTGCGAGGGATGTAAGTGTATAGTTTGATTACTAAGGTTCACTTGCATGCAGCGAGCTTGGCATTGCTTTTTATGTGAGAGATTGCAGTCGCAGGCGCTTTAGTTCTTTTAGCTTGGATGTTCTTCTTGGTAATCTGATGGGCAATGCAGGTTTTTTTGACTAACCACTCTTAAGGGTTTGCGTGTTCTATTAAATGAATAAAAATGGATGAAAAATGAAAATTATACAATTAATAATACTTTTAATATTTTCTAATATATCTTTAGCTGGTACAGACATAAGTTCTACAGTTGAACGAATTCAGATAAAAGGGGATGGAAAGCTTTGGTTGAAAATGACAGATGCTAGATTTGATCAATACTGCAAGCCAGGTTGGAATGGTTTTAATTTATATATTCCAGAATCTGATAAATCATTTCCATATTACTATGGTTTAGTAACATCGGCTTTAGCGAAAGGTCAAAAGCTGTTTATTGCTAACATCAGTATCGGTAATGGAAGTTCTGCATGTGATATCACTCAAACTGGGTTTGGTGTTGTTCTTCAGAAAGCACAGCCTTAAATGCAATTCAACTATAGAATCTAAATATGATTATTTTAGAAAGGATGTTAGATAGTAGTGGTGAAGTCGAAACGTTTGAGAAAAATCCTCTTTAACTTTATATATGGAGAAAGAGTTAGGCTCGAAGGGAGATATATCTAAATCCTTAAAGTCCATATTATTACAAAACTGCTTATAACACTTAACACTATTCAACTTTGGATTGAGCACTTTACACGATAAAGCGCTCAATCTTGCCTTTTTATTTATCATACCAACCTGGCGTGTGCTAAATTTTGTGTATCTCTTTTTGAGAAAAATCTAAGGGGCTGTGTAAGCAGTTAAAGACCGGGAATTGTCATTTACCTTGGTTTACTGAATGAATAGGTTGGGTAGTGATGCTGAAAGTTGCCACTTTGAACGCCATTTTTTATCGCCTAAATATAGCTGAGCAATTCCGTAATCTATACTTGTGCTACTCCACGGTGGGTTTATTCCTTTTTATATTTATAACCGGTTCAATTAGCTTGTCGGTAAAAAGCGCACAGCCAATAGCTCAAGAACAGGTCTCGCAAGGCTCGACATTTCACAAGCAAGCTTCTCAAAATTATTTAAATCAGCGAACCAATTTGCCAAGTACCGAAGTGGTGTTGGCCAATATCTATTGGTGTCATACGACACTGCAAATTCGTGCGCAAAATTTATCATCACTTCAAATGCAACAGGTTTGTGAAGAATTAAGCCGACTAAATGAGCAATTCCATCTGATTTTTGACACACAAAATAAACCGGTTGCCGATGATCATAGTGATTTGCTGCGTGTAAATATCTATGCTGACTATCAAGAGTACCAGAAATATGCTGGATTTCATTTTAAAATTCCAACTGACAATGGAGGTATTTTTATTGAAGGTGAACCAGAAAAAATAGGAAATCGAGCCGAGTTTATAGTCTTTGAGCATCAACAAAAAATTTGGAACTTACGCCATGAATATGTTCATTATCTTGATGCAAGGTTTAACCTATATGGCGATTTTTGTCAGATTTTACATGATTCTCATTTACCGCCCGAAAATTGTCCTAAACCTGCGCCGGCATTGCCGCACATGATTTGGTGGCATGAGGGAATGGCTGAATATTTGGCAAAAGGTGATGCGCATTATAAAGCGTTTACTATTGTTAGTCAGGCCAGTACACAATATGTTTTAAGTGAATTATTTAATACCAGTTATGTAAAAAATGGTGGCGGACGTCGGGTGTATTATTGGGGATATTTTGCCAGTCGTTATATGTTAGAGCAGCAACGAGAAAAAGTAGAGCAAATGCTTAGTTTGTTAAGGCAAGGTGAAACTGCACGCTACCAAGCTTTAGTTCGTCAATGGGGAAAAAGTATGGATAAAGACTTTGCTGAATGGTTAGACGTTTTATTGCGTTTTCGACAAAATGAAATCGCTTATCAGTTTGTCCAGTAATTAATATTTACCGCAACTACGAATTAAATAGAAATTGGTGATGAACAAAAATTAAAATAATGCAGTTGAAATTATTTTGTAGATTCAAATTCGAAGTGCAACAATCTGCTACCAATGACGCTGTTAAACAATAAAAACGAGAGGTTAACCACCTGGTTGTCAAAATGGTTGTGCACATGATATGCAATCTTTAGGGTAGGTCTATCGAGATCTGAAAACTGGCAAACTGATTTTAATTAGCCAACAGTAAATATGTTCATTAGCACCTGACAGACTAAAAAACACCCCACCACAGTGACAGCTAAAACCCACCAATCACTGCCATTAGCCAAATAAAATCCCACAATCCCACCGACTAGCAGCGAGATTTTGGGTTTCCAGTGAATGGGTTTTAAATCGTCCAAGGTATAAG
>NZ_JBFDAH010000026.1:0-74003 GCF_040719265.1 Aliikangiella maris
ATCTGCTGCCATGTTCTACGGATTCTTGTTAAAACAAGACCCAACACTGCTGGCTTATAATGGCTCTATTGATGCGCAAACTGCGGCAACATTAAAGCAGGTCGCTAAGGAGGTCTTGATGGAATATAACCAAATCGTTTTTTAAAGTAACAATTGTAATAACGAAGTGATTCTTTGGCTCAAGGATGAGCTTCCCTCTCTAAACCACCGCACCTTCGGTTTCAGGTAGGAATAGCTTAAGGACAAGCTACCCACAATACCTTTCTGTTCTAATTTTATCGCTTTGGCTCTTAACTTTTTGCATTAACTCCAGTTCGATTAAAGTTTTGCCTGAAGGCCATATTGCTGCCACTGTTGGATAAAACCTGACGGATAATTAAGGATAAAAACTTGCTCAAAACCCCGCTCTAATTTTATTTGACTTAGCCAATTGCAAACCTCTGGAAAACGGTCAATGATCGAGTTAAATGACAGATGTTCTAATCTTATTAAATAAGGAATTACACAAAAGTCAGCCAGAGAAATTTGATCGCCAGCCAACCACGGCGTTATTGACAGTTGATCACGCATTGAGCAAACAAAGTGTTGATAAGTGGCAATTGCCTGGTGCAATTCAGGTAATTCAAGCCCTAGTTCAAAGGCTCGTTGTTGACGTTTTCGACGTTCAGCATCTGGAATGTTGGCAAAGTGTTGCTTTAGTGCTTCAAGTGTTTTATTTAGCATCGCCGGACGTATCGCTAAACTCCAGGAAATTACTGAACAGGCGGGATGTATTGCCGTATGAACTTGATCAAGCCACTGGTTTAGTAATACTGGATCGCACTGAGAATAATGCTCATCAAGTAAGTATGTATCGAGATAACGACAGATCTCATTTGATTCGAGCACAATTTTGTCATCATCAAGTAATACAGGGACTTGCGCGGCAGGATTGAGTTTTAAAAATACCGATTGATGTTGTTCGCCATTGCGCAGGTTGACGTCAATTTTGTTGTAGTCAAGCGCTGAGTGATTAAGCAGAAACTCAATTTTTTGTCCACAAACGGCATTAAAATTTGTATAAAGTGTAATCATCGCATAAATAAATATTTTAGGTTGATATTATCGATTAAAATGATCGATAGAAATATTGCTGTTGTATTTTATTAAATCATACCTGTTTACTGATCCAGAAACATCCTATCGCCGTATAAATTGTTATCGAAGTTTTCCACTAATTAACTGGAGTTCTGATGAAACGTTACGAAATTGAATCTATTGAAGGTGTTGGATATTTGGTTTTTGAAAAAATCAATGCCAAACAAACAAAAAGAGTGGATGGGGTTTTCTTAAATATTAAACAGGCGAGTGACTATTTAGGTATTTCATCTGAACAGTTTAGCGTTGTTCATTCTTCTCCGGCTTACAATGAGATGATAGGTATATCGGGTCATTAGTTTATAGACTTTATCCATTTTGTATGTGGCGTCAACATTGATGTGCCTTTAACTTTTAGGTACATCCCTTTCGCGGGTGAATCTATCACCCGCTTTTTTGTTTAATCAATAATTAATAACGCTTATTTTAGATGAGTATTGACAGTCAATTTAAGGGTAAATTTATTGGGGCTTCGCATAATTACAGTGAATCTAATAAATTTTGTGCTGCGGTTTCAACTGCTTTGGCTAATTCTGGGTTAGTTATTTGTTTTGTCTGTGTATCAAAATTATCATTAAATTGTGGTATAGAAATATCTGCAATCACATTTCCATCAAAATAGGATGCTGAATTTTTTGCTGCTGCAAGCACATTTTTAGCGCCACCTGCACCGGGAGATGTTGCCATTAATAGCATAGATTTATTTTGAAAGACTTTTTGATTAATACGCGATGTCCAGTCAAACAGGTTTTTATAAGCAGCGGTATAAGTGCCATTGTGTTCAGCAAATGAAATAATTAAAGCGTCGGCAGCGCCTATTTTATTAAAGAACGATTTTGCTTGTTCAGGTTGGCCCAACTCCGCTTCGCGGTCAACGCTAAATAGTGGCATTTCGTAATCATTCAAGTCAATCACTTCAATGTTAATATCAGAGTTGAGTGACGTAATTATTTGTCCGGTATAGCTAACTAACTGTTGATTGATAGATTGGCGGCTATTGCTGGCAGCAAATGCTAAAATTTTCATCTTGATATCCTGATTTTCTTATTGGTTAAAGTTATTATAATTGTTTAGATATTATTGTGTAGAGTGTAAATAAAGAAAATACTGTTTCTCAAGTAGAAACAAAATTTAAATATTGTTGATATCGATTTAACACTTAGCATTTATTATTTAGCACAAAGCACGGTGATTTATTGATATAAACTTAGGAGTTGTCGCTTGTTATATTTACCCGAAAGGCACCATCATTTTGAAAATGAGTTACAGTATAGTGTTGCATGGGATAATGCTGCTGCTCGTCACTTTATTGAAACATTACAGGCGTTTACCGAGCAGCGATTTACTCAACCAAATGGATGGGTGATCTCTGATGATCCTTGTCTTGAAAATTCGTTTTACGATGGTACTGCAGGAATAATTTGGTCACAATATTATCTTGCACATTGGGGATATGGTGAGCTGAAACACAATTATCAAGCTTACCTGGCTCAAGCTAGAGTGGTGCATCGAGAGCGATTGTCTCGGTTAATGACATCGCCTGACTATCAACATGGATTATTAATTGGAGAGCTAGGATTGATAGTTGCAGAATGTCGATTAGGTTTAACTGATAATCTGCGCGGCGAAATGAGTCAGATTATTGAAAAACTAATTCATAATCCGGTTTGTGAATTAATGTGGGGAGCACCAGGCGCTTTGTGTGTTGCCAATTTTTATCGACACCAGTTTCCGGAATTTTTAGATTTGACCAGAGCGCTTGCACTACAACTTGAAGAGGATATTACAACGGTTGAAAGATTTCAATTGAAAGTGTGGTATCAACAGTTATATGGTCATTATGTTGCACACTTGGGAGCTGTTCATGGTTTTGCGGGTAATGCTTTCAGTATTTTAAAAGCGCTCCCCGCCCTGCAAACTGTAACCGCAAACAATTGGAAAGCCGCTATTATTGATACGGTTTCAAGAACGGCATTAGTGCAAGACTCGTTTGCCAATTGGCCACAAAGTATTGCTGGCGAAAGACCCGGTCGAACGGCGTTGTTACTACAGTTTTGTCATGGCGCTCCGGGGCTGATTGCGTGCTTGTCAAATTTGTTTGGTGAAGATCAATTTTTCGATCAACTAATGATTGCTGGGGGAGAGCTAGTGTGGCAAGCAGGCCCGCTCAAAAAAGGTCAAGGACTGTGCCATGGCAATACTGGAAACGGCTTTAGCTTATTAAAACTTTTTCAAGCAACTGGCGATGAATTGTGGTTATACCGAGCTCGTCAATTCGCAGCCTTTGCTATGCAGCAAATTTTTCCCAAACTGAACGCAGGCAAAAAACTTGATCTATCGCTTTGGAATGGTGCAGCAGGGCTTGCTCATTTTGTTCACCACTGTTTGCAGCATTCCGCAGACATTCCGACAATGGATTATTTTTAATCGTTTGATTTTTATTAAGTGGTGAGTCAACATGTAAAACAAAAACGTTAGTTAGTGACATTGTTTGACTCACCAAAAAATAAAGTAAGATTCGATAACCAATAAAATATGAGGTGGAAAATTTTTATTAATTAAGACATCTTTAATGCTCGTTTATACATACCATTCCAAAAGGTTGCTCTCAAGTCGAGTGCTTTGAGCATTCCTTTACGAAGTATGGCTAAATTTTCAGGATTATTGCGTATTAAATCTTCTGCTATTTGCAGCATAATTCGACCATGTTCGTCGTCAATTTCTGCATGAATTTCAAAAAAGACATAGTCTTGTTTGGTTAAATCAGTAAACTTTTCTAAACTTTGGATCAAGTATTTATAAATGTATTTAACAATGCATTCAGTGCCTAGGCCCATAGCACCGATTGCTTGAGCAATTGAACCACTTTCAATTAAACTTTGAAATTGTTCACGCCAAATAGCCGCTTCCATGTCAACTTCACAATCTGGTTCAATTTGCATTGCTTTTTGAAAACGTTGAAACAAAATATTATGTGGAATGCCCTGTACCCACTCTTCTTTAATGCCAATACTTTCTAGTAACTGTACTTCGTGTTGATCCAGGTTGCCACTTTCTTCATTGACATTATCCAGCAGCGCTTTACGATGTTCATACTTTTCACACTTAGCAATTGTGGCCGTAAGATATCGCATAAACCAAGCGGTATAGCCTTGATATTGAGCGGCAAAATCTTTTAAAGCAAGTTGAGGATTAGGCAAGTCGCCATTGGCTAAAGCAGACAAGTACGGATGATTGATGGCATCATGTTGAATGGCTTCTTCAACTAAAGAATCAACTGAAAAATTAAATTGTTGATCTTTTTCTTTTAAAACAGCGGTAGACATATTATGCTCCTTAATAAGTATTACCTAAATTATTTTTTGTTAAACTATGGTGTAGTTACTGCAGTTTGTTTTATTAGTATTTTAAGAATTAAAAGAAAATAAAAACGAGAAAGAAATGTAAACTAACTCGGCAAAGATTAATACCATAATGAATTTATGGTTAAACTGTTCTAAGTATATCTTTTAGGATTTTTGATTGATTTTGACGGTTGGTTTTTTATTTTTTTTGCTGTTTTTAGTGTCTTAAGCCAAGAAGTAAAAATGCTTTATTAACAATTACTTTGAAAAGATAATATTAATTTTTTGTATTAAGCATAGTTAACTAAACGGTAAATTTGGTTGGCTAAAAAACGTATAAATTGGGTGTTGCTAGTCGTTTTTTTATAAAAAAATATCAGGCTTATTTTTGATCTGGATCAGTCTTGCTAAGTGCGGCAGAATAACAAATAAATAATTTGCGCTTTAATTATCTCAAAAAATAATTTTTATTTTTTGGCGTTCGCTAATTCTTTTAACTTTCTTGATAAAGTATTTCTTCCCCAACCGAGTATTTTTGATGCTTCAACTTTTTTTCCCTGGGTTATGATTAAAGCAGATTCGATTAATATTTTTTCAATTTTTTGCTGTATTTTTAGTAATATTTGAGTTTCACCTTTTTGATAGCCATTAATGATTTGGTTTGATAGCATCTGTGACCACTGTTCTGGTTCTACCTGTTGGTGCTGACTGATTAATTCTGGCGGCAAGTCTTGAGGAAAAATTTGCTGGCTATTGGCCATCACACTTAGCCAGCGACAGACATTTTCTAACTGTCTGACATTGCCTGGCCATTGATAGCGTTGCATAATCGCAATCGACTCTGGGTTGAGCTGCTTTTGAGGTTCGTTGATTTCTTTAGCAATTTGCTGCAAAAAATATTTGGCTAATAATGGAATATCATCAGGGCGCTTTCTCAGAGGAGGTAATCTTAGAGGTATTACATTAAGTCGATGATAGAGATCTTCACGAAATTCACCTAGCTCAACTTTTTTTAATAAATCTTGATGTGTTGCTGCAACAATTCTGACATTAACGCTGGTCGGTTGGGTGGAGCCAATTCGGTAAAAAGCACCTTCGGATAATACTCGGAGTAAGCGTGTTTGTGTTTCTAAAGGCATATCCCCGATTTCATCTAAAAATAATGTGCCATTATCGGCTTGTTCAAAACGTCCAAAGTAGCGATTGCTAGCGCCAGTAAAAGATCCTTTTTCATGCCCAAATAATTCAGACTCGATTAAATCTTTTGGAATAGCAGCCATGTTTAAAGCGATGAAAGGTGCATTTTTTCGCGGACTATGCTGATGCAGTGCTTTAGCGACGAGTTCTTTTCCTGTACCTGATTCGCCATGAATTAAAACCGTCACATGAGAGTTTGACAGGCGGCCAATCGCTCGGTATAAATCCTGCATAGCTGGAGATTCACCGATAATTAAAAAAGGATTGTTTTCATCAACTTGCGTCGGCGGGGAATCATTGGTCTGAGTAGATTGCAAGGCTTTTTCTATGATGGTGACGACTTCATCTAGATCGAAAGGTTTAGGTAAATATTCATAAGCTCCTTTTTGATAAGCACTGACTGCACTATCTAAATCGGAATGAGCCGTCATGATTATTAAAGGCAAATCGGGAAAGTTTTGCTGGCAGAATTCTAAAAGTTCAATGCCGCTTTTTCCTGACATGCGGACATCGGAAATCACTAAATCTATTGTGAGTTGATTGAGCTTTTCAATAGCCTCTTCGGCACAGCTAACCTGAGTTACCTGATGACCTAAATCAAGGATTAACTCATTTAAAACAAAGCGAATGCTGTTATCATCGTCGACTAATAAAATATGAAATTGCTTTTTCATGGTCATTGAATATTTAATTTAAAGTAAATGATCAGATTGTTTAATGAATGCCAGATTCCAAGGGTAAATAAATACTAAAACAAGTGTGTTCTGGCCAGGTTTCCAGTTCAATAATTCCGCCATGTCGTTGCACTAAAGATTGCGCGATACTTAATCCTAAACCACTACTGTTTTTTCCACTAATGGTTGGAAAAAAGATATCATTGATCAATTCGTCAGGAATGCCTGTACCGTTGTCAATAATATCGATTCTAATCACTTGACGATATTGAATTTTTCCAATGGTGTGTTGATGTAAAATCCTGGTTCGAATTTCGATTTTTCCTTGATCTGCTAACGCTTCTGCGGCATTTTTTAGTAAATTTAACAAGGCTTGTTGAATTTGCCCGGGCGAGAGAGTTAAGTCTGGCAAGCTCGGATCATAGTTTTTTATAACATTAATTGATTTATCGGTTTGTAGCAGTATTAACTCAAGTGCTTGTTCAATTAGTTGATGTGTATTAATACTGACTTTTTCTTCGGGTGTTGAAGGAAGTAAAAGTCGATCAACTAACTTACCTAGTCGATTGGCTTCTTGAATAATGATTTCACAATAACGAGCGGGGAAGTCTGCTGGTAATTTTCTTGCCATCAACTGCGCACTACCTTTTATACCGCCAAGTGGATTTTTAATTTCATGAGCCAGGTTTCTGATTAAATGGTTGCTCACCCGGCTTTGGTGCTGTAGTTCGATGTCTTTTCTAATTCTTGAATGATATTCGTTGGATTGCAGTTCTAGTAATAAATAATTTTGTTGATTTTCGTAATAACCCGATACCATTATATTAGTAATTAAAATACCGGTAGCTGTTTTTATTTCGATTTCTTCTAGTAGTGTAACTTGATTGACGGGCAAGTTATTAGGTGAAGACTGTGAACCAGTTAAGTAACGCTGGAGCAATGTTGGATTAATGGTGCTTTTGATTAAATCAAAAAATGTTTCTTCGCGAAGTTGTTTATTACTAAATCCCAATAGTTGTTCGGCTGAAGGATTCAAAAACTCAATATTATACGCCTGGTCCAGCAAGATAATAGCGGTACTGAGTGAATCGATTGAAAGCTTAATTGACATAATTTAAATAAGCACAACTTTTAATTTGGTGAAATAGGGTGAGCTTGTAAATATGGTTAGACTACATGAGACAACGCTTCACATGGCTGTTACTGTGATTTTAAGTACACTAGCGCATAAGTGTTATCAATGACTGACTAACCAATTCGTTTGCATGAATCATGCACTAAAGTTTAACCAATCTGTTTCATTATTGCACCATTTTGGTGCAAATAGTCAGTGTTGTACTTTTTTGTACGCTTTGGAAGTGATGATTGATGTGATAACGAGTACATTGATTCACTCGACTGAGAGTTTGATAAAGAGATTTGCCCTGAGTATTGGTTGACGATACTACAGGGCAGTAACCTTAATGGAGCATAATTCAAATTTTGCCGTTTTTCAGCAAGTGATTTTTAATAAAGTATGCGGGCCCGGATGGTTTTAGGAATTTTTTGTAACGCTTCAAATACCTGTTCACTTGATGTCTGATCAATATCGGTAACTACATAACCAACGCCACCATCTGTCTGTAAATACTGAGCTGAAATATTCACTCGATTGGCAGAGAAAATATCATTAATTTTTGCCAGTATGCCGGGCTCATTTTGGTGAATGTGACAAATCCGATGTTTACCTTCATGCGAGGGAAGGCCAACTTCAGGAAAGTTAACCGCAGAGATAGTCGAGCCATTTTGACTGTATTTTAATAGTTTTTCAGCAACTTCAATACCAATATTGGCCTGTGCTTCTTTTGTTGAGCCGCCAATGTGTGGCGTTAAAATAACATTGTCAAATTCACGCAGCGGTGAGATGAAAGTCTCTTGATTCGACTTGGGTTCAACAGGGTAAACGTCAATTGCAGCCCCGAGTATTTGTCGATTAGTCAGTGCATTGACTAAAGATTCAATATCGACAACCGTACCACGAGAAGCATTGAGCAAAATAGCGCCTTGCTTCAATTGAGAAAATGCTTCGCTATCCATCATATTTTGAGTCTGAGGTGTTTCTGGCACATGAAAGGTTACAACATCGGAAGTTTGCAGCAGAGCATGATAGCTATCGGCAGGTTTGGCATTACCAAGAGCCAGTTTGTTTTCAATATCGTAGTATTGAACATTCATACCTAGATTCTCAGCTAATATCCCAATTTGGGTTCCAATATGGCCGTAGCCGACAATGCCAAGTGTTTTGCCGCGAGTTTCATAAGAATCAGTTGCTGATTTTTGCCATTCGCCTCGATGAGCCGCGGCATTTTTAGCAGGGATACCACGTAAAAGTAATATCATCTCACCCAACACCAGTTCCGCAACACTGCGAGTATTCGCAAAAGGTGCGTTAAATACTGGAATTCCCCTTTGTTGAGTTGCCAGTAAATTGACTTGATTAGTACCAATACAAAAACAACCAATTGCTTCGAGATTGTCACAATATTCGAGTAGTTCTGGGGTAACTTGTGTTCTAGAGCGAATACCTAGGTAGTGAGCATCTTTTAATATTTGCCGCAACTCTTCTTCAGGTAAAGACTTATTGGCGGTGATAACATTAAGAAATCCATTGTCACGAAATAATTTTTCGGCACTGGCATGAATTCCTTCGAGTAAGACAATTTTTAGTTTATCTTGAGTAACTGATTCGATAGACATAAATAATTAGAGTTTTTTTAGTCGGTTCACAATGAGCGCTATAGGATAAGAGAAATAAACGCTAAATACCACTTAGTTATAACGGATTTTCTCAACTAATATTAACGTTAGAAAAATTGAACAGTGCAAATGCATAAAGTTATTGATAGAATCGCGCCAAATTGTAAGAAAGTAGTCGTTATGAATAGGTTAGATGTTTCCAATAAAATCAAACAATTATTGATCGAGACTTTATCTCTGGATCTAAGTATAGAACAGCTAGATGATGATACGCTGTTACTTGGTAATATTCCTGAGTTTGATTCGATGGCAATTGTGTCAATTCTTACCGCTCTGGAAGAGCACTTCGAGTTTACCGTTGAAGATGATGATTTATCTGCAGATGTTTTTGAGTCGATTGAAACTTTGATTAATTTTGTTGAAAAAAGAGTTTGATAGACTGTTTCTTATTGAAATATAAGAAAATTAAGATGTTATTATTATGACAAGAAGTTACAATTCTTGACTCATGTTAATGCGCGCTGTACCATCTTTCCCCCTATAAAATTTAGGGAATATGATGGTTTTACTGCATAACAGGCCAATTTTAGTTATTACTTGTTGTTTATAATAAAATTTCTTTTAACTAATTGAAATGAATTGGGTTTAATTGCCTTATATTTCATTTTCATACCCTTTTAGAATCTTTGGTTATGAATTAATTGAATATCAATTAACAAGATTACTTTAAGGAAAAACTTACAATAAAATAGGAATGCTGGTTTATGGCTACGGTCAAGTTATTCAATCATCATTTTCGAACTCCATTTTTATTTTTATTAGTTCTGGAATTCTTAATATTTTTTACCTCTGTATATGTTGGTGAATATCTCAGGTTTGGTGAATTTCTCTGGCAACCACAAATAGAGAACCTGTCAAATTTTCCGCTTAGGGCGCTTATATTCTCTATTGCATTGTTGGCTGGCATGATTGCTATGGGGCAATATCAAACCCCTGGTCCATTAGGACGTTTTTATTTGCCAGCAATTACTGTGCGGGTGTTTATCAGTTTTGCGCTGGGACTGCTAGCTCTGGTTATCTTTTATTACTTAATGCCCGATTTACTGCTTGGCCGCGGAATTTTTGCTTACTCAATATCTGTTAGTTTTGCCACAATTATTGTTGTTCGGTTGATATTTTTACATACCGTTGATGGGCGTTCATTACGGCGTAAAATTCTGGTTTATGGTGCCAGTGAGCTGGCCAGTCATTTAACGGATAAAAAAGATGCTAATCGCGCATTATCACCCAAAAATGCCAGTTACATGATTCACGGTTTTGTCCCAGTTGAAGGTGAAGAGATTTGTGTGCCGGATCAATATATTGTCAAGCCTGGCAATGATTTATCCGAATATTGTTCCGCTTATAATGTTGATGAAATTGTATTAGCTATTGCTGATAGACGTAAAAAAATGCCGGTTGATGCTTTACTTGACTGTAAGCTAGCTAATATCAACATTATTGATTTTGTCGGGTTTTGGGAAAGAGAGAAAAGCATGATTCGCTTGGATATGATGAATCCAAGCTGGTTGATTTTTGGTGATGGCACCCGTCAAGGTTCGATTTCGGCATTTTTAGCACGAACCTTTGACATTTTAATCAGTGCGTTGCTTTTAACCATGATGTTTCCTTTTTTGGTTATTACTGCAATTCTCATCTTTATAGAAAGTGGTTTTAAAGGCCCTATTTTTTATCGTCAAACCCGAGTGGGTTTAAACGGCAAGACATTTGAGTTACTCAAATTCAGAAGTATGATTGTAAATGCCGAAAAAGATGGTAGTCCACAATGGGCACAACAAAATGATATGCGCGTCACTCGCGTTGGTAAGTTTATTCGAAAAGTCAGAATTGACGAGTTACCGCAGATTTTAAATATTTTTAATGGTGATATGAGTTTGGTTGGACCTCGACCGGAGCGACCGGAGTTTGTTGCAGAACTAGAGAAAAAAATACCATTTTATAGTGCCAGACATAGTGTTAAACCAGGGTTAGCCGGTTGGGCACAACTGAAATATCCATATGGTGCAAGTGAAGAAGATACGTATAATAAGCTACAATATGACTTATATTATGTTAAGAACCACTCACTCATTATGGATGTACTGGTTTTGTTGCAAACGGTAGAAGTGATAGTATTAGGTAAAGGTGCTCGTTAGGGGGGTAATAATGCGTATATTGATTCAATTATTGTTAGTCGTGGCTCTCATAGGCTGTAATTCTGCCCCCAAAAAGCAGGAAGTAAGTGTTTTTCAGCCCAATCAGGATAAAAAACTGCTGGTTAGCCAATATTATATCGGGGTTGACGATCAGGTTCAGGTGAATGTTTGGAAAAGTCCTGATTTGTCTATCTCTGTTCCAGTGCGTCCCGATGGAATTATTTCTGTTCCGCTGATAGGTGAAGTTGTTGCTGGTGGCCGAACACCTGTCGAAGTTGCCGATGAAATTACTGAAAAACTGTCTCATTTTATTCGTGACCCTCAAGTTTCTGTGATTTTAGTCGAACTAAGAAGTCATGAGTTCTTATCTCGTGTCAGAGTGACCGGTGCAGTTAGAAATCCAATTTCCATTAACTTTCGTCAAGGCATGACCGTTCTCGATGCAGTTTTAGAAGCTGGAGGCCTGAATGAGTTTGCGTCAGCCAATAGCAGTAAGCTGTTTAGAAAAGTTGATGGTAAAGTAGAAAAATACGATGTAGACCTGTTTGATATTTTGAATGATGGGAAAATGAAAACCAATTTTGAAATGCAACCAGGTGATATCCTTTCTGTTCCAGAAAGGGTTTTTTAGTAGAGTTTAGTTATGAATATGTCAATCGGCGATGCGCTAAATCGAATCATTCGAGAAGTTTGGGAGAGAAAAGTACTGGTAACAGTACTTTTCATCGTTATAGCAATGTCCTTTTTACTGATCGCTTGGTTTATGCCCAAAGTTTACACATCATCTAGTATTATTTTGGTGGATGAGCAAAGTATTTTAAGTCCGTTAATGGAGGGCACGGCGGTTACTCAAGAAGTTGTCGACCGGGCAAAACGAGCAAAACAAATTATTTTCAGCAGTCGCTCTGTCGAGCGAATTTTAAATGCTTTTGACTGGTTTGATGGCGATGAACCAACACTTATCGAACGAGACTTAATGGTTGAAAAAATACGTAAAAAAACCAATGTGACATCTGCTGGTAAAAACCTGATAGAAATCAGTTTTAAAAACAATAATCCGGCCATTGCACAAGGTGTCACCAAATTAATGACTGTTATATTTGTTGATGACAGTTTACTTGAAAAGCAAAACGAAAGTCGTGAAGCTTACGAGTTTATTCATAAAAGAGTTGAGTCATACCAAAAGAAACTGCAAGACGCAGAAAATGCGATTAAAGAATTCCGCTCTCGAAATATTGATTCTCGTCCGGGATCGCAGTCGGCAGTTAATGAGCGAATTACCCAGCTTACTCGTCAAGTTGAAAATCTTAACTTGGAAATTCGTGGTCAGGAATCGAAGGTTTCAGAGTTGACCAAACAGCTCACGGGTGATGCTGTTGCCAGTACTGATTTAAAGAAAGAAAACATACTACGTGAGCGAGTGGCTAAGCTAAAAGCTAAACTCGACGAGTTACGCTTGAATTACCTTGATACCTATCCTGATATTGTTCAGGTAAAAAGCCAGATTGCGAGTCTGAATGAGGAAATTGAAAAGGAAATTGAGGAAAGAGAATCAGAAAAGAATAACACCAAGCGGTATAAATCGGATAGCCCTATTTTTCAGGAAATACAACGTCAGATTACAAAAGCAAGGGCTAATATATCAACATTGAAGTCTGACAAAGTTGAAACCGAAAAACTACTCAAAATCGAGCAGGATCGAATGGCGCGCATCAATGCGGTAGAAGCTGAATTAGCCGAGTTGACTCGTGACTATAAAGTGAACCAGGATATTTATCAAAAGCTGTTACGTCAGCGTGAAAATGCAAATATTTCGATGACTATCGATGCAGAAAATCAGGGGTTGACCATTAAAGTGCAGGAAGAAGCTACCTTGCCTGTTATTCCCAGCGGTCTTCGCTATATTCACTTAGTGGCAATTGGTTTGGTTCTCAGTATTTTAATACCAGCGGGCGCGGCGTTTGGTTTGTCATTTATTGACAATAAAGTTCGGGACGAAGCAATTATTACCGAAAAACTGATGTTGCCGGTATTAGCTTCGGTTTATTACATTAATACACCGGAAGAAAAGAGAAGTAACTTAAAGAAGGGAGCTCTTATGTCATTAGCCGTATTGCTGGTGTTTGCCTGCTACGTCTATGTCAGTTGGCTTCGTTTGAAAGGGTGATCGTGTGAATATAATTGAGTCGGCCTATCTTAAAGCCAAAAAAAATAGTGGTGATGAAGCGTTTACTGATGAAGATGTAAATTCTAATCGAGGCTTTGCTGCACCAGAATCACGAGAAGCTCATGAACTGGTTTCCTCACGTAAGCAAATCTCCAAAATGAAACAGGAGCCGCCATACACTAATGCCGAGCTGGCCGATAGACGTTTGATATACGCTAAAATGTCAGACACCATTTTATTAAACAGTTATCGAAACTTAAGAACCAAGCTGCTGGCGACATCTGATAGTAATAACTTTTTGACGCTGGTCACATCGGTAACGCCTACTGGAGGAAGTAGTTTGGTAGCTGCAAATCTGGCGGCTACTTTTGCATTTGATGAAGGTAAAACTTCTCTTTTGATTGACGCGAATATCCATCATCCGGTTCTAAATAAACTCTTATCGGTTAATGTTGACAAAGGTTTGATTGATTTTTTGGAGGCCGAAGACTGGGATGGCGGAGAAATTATTTATGATACCCGTATACCTCGATTACGCTTGATTCCAAGTGGTCTGGTTCGAGAAAACTCGGCAGAGTATTTTACTTCTAAAAAAATGAAAGTGTTTATTGAGCACTTGATCTCGCGTTACCCAGATCGTTATCCAATAATAGACGCACCAAGTATTGCAATTTCGGCAGATACCCGCATTCTGGTGGATCTATGTGATCGGGTATTACTCGTCGTTCCTTATGGTCAATGCACTGAAGAAGAAGTTAAACGGGCGGCAAAAGCTATAGGCCGAGAAAAGCTCGCAGGAATTGTTTTAAACCAGTTTTAAACTTTATGAAAAAATCAATAACAAAAACAATACCGGTTTTGCTGGGCCTTGGATTATTTATATCGCCAATTGTCGGGGCTATCGATTTTGGATATGGCTTTTTTTCAAGCTTAAGACAAAGTGATAACTTGAATCAATCTGATAATGGCAACTCGGGCACTGCCTATGATTTAGGTATGCGTTTTGGGATTGGTAATAATGCCAGTAATGTTATCAACTACGAAATAGATGGGGTTTTAGCTACTGCAGATTACACCAGCGATGACCTAGACCGAGAATACTACCGTTCACTTGATGGGCGCTTTCAATATCAAGCGGTTGATTCCAATTTTGGCTTTATTGCACTGGAGCAATTAACTCAAGTACCCGCAAACCGTTTTGCAACGCAAGAAACCAACAATTTACGTGATATTAATGTGTATGCTGCAAGACCGACTTATTATATTCGCTTATCCGGTGAAGATAAGATTAATTTGTATGCAACTTATATCGACTTTTCTGCGGGAGAAAATACGCTGGATGCAACCAATAATTCTAAAAATGAAACGATGTTTTCTATGGATTATGCTCATCGACTAAATCCCATCACGACGATTACTTTGGTTGCAGAAAAGTCAGAAACTGACTTTGATGAAGCGTTTAATGAGTTAACTCGCACCGCTGACGATTTTTCGCAAAATGATATTTTTATGCGTTGGGAAACGCGTGGTAAAACTACTAGTTTACGTGCAAATCTTGGGCAATCAGAAGTAACAACTGATTCGGGTGAAAAATTTGATGCGGATTTACTCGATATTAATTTGTCGAGAGTCATCAATCGCACACAGTCGATTAATCTGGGGTTTCGTAAAGGATTTGATAGCTTGTTGGGATTTAATTTGGATGCTAATCAAATTAACATTAATAGTCAGTCAGTGAATTTTAATACGGCACTGGAAACCAAGCAGCATTCATTAACCTATGAATATCGAGATATCAGTTTTTCTTCATCATTAAGAATTTTTTCTGCTGAGCTAAGCTCAGTACAAGTCCAAAATAATGAAACCCGTAAAGGTGCAGAGTTTAATATTTCTTATTCATTATCTCATTTACTGAAAAATCCACTGGAATCAAATATTCAGTTTCAATATTCACGTACCGATAGCGAGTTTAGTACGCAAGATGTGGTTTCGTTGAATAATCTGGTTGAAAATTTTGAGATTCGATTTAATTATTCGATTAATCGAAAATTGGATTTATACGCTCGCGTAGAAAAGCGGGTATCTGAAAGCCAAAATGTTGGTGAAGCTATGGTTGATTCCAGTGCCAACAATTTTGTTTTAGGGGTGACCTATACGCCTGTTAAAAGGCGTAAAGCGTTGTGATGTGATCTAAGCAGATTTTTTACAGTTAAAGCAGGCCAATGGCCTGCTTTAATTCTAGTAAGCGATCTGTTTTATAAGTCATGGATTAAAATATCAATGTTGGAAGTTGTTCAGCCATCAGATTTTTATCTTGATAGCGAAAACTTAACTTGGGTAGATAATGCATTTTATAGTCAGTCGCCATACTGGATTCGCAGTGTGGGAACTGCTGAACAGCAGTGCTATGTAACAAAAGAAGCCGGCGAGATAATCGCTTATTCATTTGTGGGATTTAAGCATTTTCCTTTGGGGATTGGTAAAGTTGCAGTAATCGAAAGAGGCCCTGTTGCGCGTGATTTAAGATCGCTGGAAAAACATATTCAGGCCCTTGCTCAGCAAAAGCGTTGGATTCAGGTGGAAATTAGTCCTTATAACACTCACTTGGATAGGCAAGCGGTTCAGTCTGTTTTACATAAAAATGGCTGGTTAGCGAGAGACTTTCAGCGAGTAATCTATTTGCATACGGTAATTGTCGATTTATTGCCAGAAATTGATGAAATTAAGCGAAACTTAAGGCGCTCATTAAAAACACAAATTAATAAAGCGACAAAGTCTGACATTGAAATACGTGTAAACCTGCATGCTGATGAGGCAATTGAATTTCATAATGAATTTGCGCTACATCAGGGTATTGCGCCAATTAGTGAGCAAGAACATCGGCTAATTAATACTGCTATCGAACAAAAAAAGAAATACTGTCAGGTCTTGACTGCTTGGCAGGATGAGAAGTTGATTGGCGCTATTATCTTACTGGGTATGGGAGAGACCATTTTATACCAGTGGGGGGTTAGCCACCGAGATGAAGCCTATCGAAAATTGCCAATAACCCATTTGTTGCATTGGGAAGCTATTTGTTTGGCAAAAAAACTGGGATTTCGACGCTATGACTTTGGTGGTTACTGGATGGAAAAAGGTGATGATAATCCTATCAATCGTTTTAAAACTGGATTTAGTAAACAAATAGATGCTTTGATTGGCGAATACTTTTATCGAACCAGCCCTCTGAGAAGCAAGTTATATGAATTAATTATCAAGAGAAATGCTTAAGATGGATACACCTGTTTTTATGTATCACGCTATTTATCACTCTGTCGAGTCCTTAAAAGGGGCTGACCCAGTATATGCTGTCAGTTTTGCTACTTTCGATGAGCATATACGCTTGTGTGAAATGCAACAGCGAAAAATTTGTTCGGTAACTGAGTTTGTTAAAGCCAACCCCGTTAATCAGGGGCAGTATTGTTTATTTACTTTTGATGATGGACATATCTCCAATTATGAGGCAAGTTTGCGCCTAATCGAAAAAGGTTATTCTGCTGATTTATTTGTCAATAGTGCTTTTATTAATACCGAAAATTACATGACTGAACAACAGCTTAAAGAGGTCTCTGACGCGGGTATTGCGATTCAGTCACATGGGCATGAGCATCCCTATTTTAGTGATTTGCCCGCTGAAGAAGTACGTCATCAGCTGGTACAATCTAAACAGATAATCGAAAATATAACGGGTAAAACGGTAAATGTATTTGCACCTCCTGGTGGTCGTATCAATGCGCAGGTTGTGCAAATTGCCAAAGAGGTTGGATATACTTGCATCGCAAATTCTAAACCTGGTGTCATAAAGTCTCGGTATGATCACTTTGATATTCCCCGTCTGCCGATTCAACAACATACGAGTTCGCAAACGGTACAAGATTGGTTGATGCCATCTGCCAAAGGCGTTTTTAATTTACAGCTTAAATATGGCGTTACTAAAGTGGCTAAAACATTGTTAGGTAATAAGCGCTATGAAGCGCTGCGAGGTAAGGTTTTAAATTAAAATGATAGTCTTGTTCTGGCTTTGCTTATTCTTGATTCTATACACCTATGTTGGTTATCCACTGCTGTTATTGGTTGCAACTAAGTTGTTTCCTAACAAAGTAAATAAGCAGTCTTTTCAACCGGAAATTACCGTTTTGATTTCTGCTTTTAATGAGCAAGGCCGAATTCAACAAAAAATTGAAAATTGTCTGTCTGCCGATTATCCACCAGAGAAAATGAAGATATTAGTGGTTTCTGATGGCTCGACGGATGCAACCAATCAAATTGTTGAACAGTTCGGCGGCAATGTCTCTTTATTATCATTTGATTCACAGCGAGGTAAAGCGGCTTGTTTAAATGATGCGATGCAAGTCATTACCACCGATTATGTTGTGCTGACTGACAGTCGTCAAGATTTTGAGAAAAATGCCATTGCCGAGCTGATTAATAACTTCCATGATGAAACAGTCGGTGCTGTTAGTGGAGAGCTGTTGTTTTATAGTGAAAATGAAAATACCTTTTCACAGGGCGTTGATACTTATTGGCGATATGAAAAATTTATTCGTTCCAGTGAGAGTAAAATTGGTTCAGTCGTCGGGGTAACCGGTGCTATCTATGCGCTTAAACGCGAATATTTTCAGCCAATTCCGGTAAATACCGTGCTTGATGATGTACTTATCCCGATGCAGGTTGTATTGCAGGGGGGAAGGGTATTATTTGAACCTAATGCCATCGCTTATGATATTCCCTCTAGTGATAAAGTTCGTGAAAAGAAACGTAAAACGCGAACCATCGCAGGTAATTATCAATTAATTGAATTAAAACCAGAATTACTCAATCCCACTAAAAACCGTTTATTGTTACAGCTGGTTTCACATAAGTTGTTAAGATTGGTCATGCCAATTTGCCTGCTGTTATTATTGCTCAGCAATTGCTTTTTACTCGACTATGGCTGGTTTTACGGCTTGAGTCTGCTTGGACAGATTGGTGTATATACTGCTGTTATTTTGTCTTCGTATTTTGAGCGGTTAAATCAAATTAAATTAATTAAAATTGCTAATGCCTTTATTACGCTGAACCTTTATGCCGTGTATGGACTAAAAGAGTTTCTATTTAACAAAAATATACATATTTGGAAGTAATCCCATGAAGATCGCTTATATCGTTTCTTTATTTCCCTGCTGGTCTGAAACATTTATTGTTAGAGAAATTACTAATTTGAAGAAAAACGGCCATGAGGTTGATATTGTTTCTTTAAAGCATCCAAGTGAAGATTTAGTACAATCAGATGCCAAAGCGTTGATCGATAGTGTGATTTATCCTGCCAAAGGATTGTCACTGTTGTTTAATATCTTAGCGCAATTGATATTACATCCTTTTAAAAGTTTGCATATGTTTTGGCTGCTATTCAGTCGATTTATTGGTAAGCCCGAAGCATTATTAAAGTCGCTAGCGACTTTTTTTGTTACGCTGAGTGTTCTCAACAAGATTAAAAAGCTCGAGTTAGAACACATTCATGCCCATTGGGCGACTTATCCGTCTACGGCGGCATTTATTATTCATAAATATTTAGGTATTCCTTACACCTTTACTTTCCACGCGCATGATATTTTTCTCGAAGACCATATGTTGGTTGATAAATTTGAGTCCTGCGCCTTTGGGGTAACAATCTCAGATTTTAATATCAACTTTATCCGTGATTTACTTAATCGAGATTATCGTTCCAAAATAAAAATTGTGCATTGTGGTGTCGACTTAACAGCACAAAAATATAATGTTGAAAATCGTGCTGAAAATACCGTATTTACTATTGGGCGCTTGGATGAAATAAAAGGGTTTAAATACCTGGTTGAAGCTTGCAGCCTGCTAAAACAAAAGTCTGTTGACTTTAAATGTGTCATTGTTGGAGATGGGCCCTTAAAGCCAGCGCTTTTAGCACAAAGAAAATCTTTAGGGCTGGATGAGGATATTGAGTTTTTAGGTGCTATGCCGCAGGAAAAAATCCGTGAATTTTTGGGCAATGTAACATTATTTGTTTTGCCTTCTGTAAAAACTAAAGAAGGTAATATGGATGGTGTACCGGTTGCGCTGATGGAAGCAATGGCATCCGGAACTCCGGTCATTTCGACCTATATTTCAGGCATTCCTGAGCTGATTAAAAATGAGCACAACGGACTATTGGTTAATCCCAATAATCCAGAGGAACTGGCCAATGCCATCGCCACCTTATTGGCTGATAATGCGGTAAGATTAAAATATGCTCAACAAGCTAATCAGACCATTCAAGAGTCATTTTGTGCTGAGAAAGAGGCAATAAAACTAGGCAGTTATATAGCGCAGTATCATGCGGAAAGAACAAAATGAAGAAAAAGGTGTTAATTATTACCGACGAAATGGAAGTCGGCGGCAGTCAACGTCAAATTGTTCGATTAATCAAGAACTTAAATCATGATGAGTTTTCTGTTGAATTAGGCTATTTTACTAACCCGTCATTTTTATTAGATGAGATTAAACCTTATTGCGATAAAATATGGTACTTGGACAAGCGCAAAACACTCGATTTTGCCTTTATTGCTCAATTAATTAAATTGTGTCGCAGAAATGAGGTTGATATCATTCACTGCTTTGCATTTAGTGCCGAAATTTGGGTGACTTTTGCAAAAATAATCGGATTTAGTCGAAACAAGCTGATCACTTCAATTAGAGGTCGGTATGAGTGGTATGGTAAAATCCATTGGGTTTTAAAATCAATTGCGAGCTTCTTTTCAACCCGAATTATTTCAAACTCACTATCTGGTGCTGAGTATGCGTTAGAAAAAATGTGGGGGGGCAGTGATAAGAAAGTCAGCATTATATATAACGGTATCGAGCAAAATGAATCGAGCGAACCACTAGAATTAGAATCTTCGTGGCTTGCTCAAAATACCATTTTGTTTGTTGGACGATTAGTTGAAGATAAAAATATACCCTGTTTGTTAAAAGCGGTGAGTTTGTTGAAAGATTGTCCTTACCAGTTAAAGTTGGTAGGTGATGGTCCATTGAGAGATTCACTCGAAGAGTTAGCTAATAACCTCAATATTAATGTTGAGTTTTTAGGTGAAAGGTTCGATGTTGATCGTTTGATGTGCTCTGCCAAAGTTGTAGTATTGCCATCGTTTCGAGAAGGCGTATCAAATACCATTATTGAAGCGATGCTTAATAAAACTGCAGTTGTTGCATCAAGCGTTGGTGGTACACCTGAAATTATTACTCACGAAAAAGACGGGATGTTATTTGAGTCAGATAACTCGGCACAATTAGCCAATGAATTGATACGTGTATTGAGTGATGATGGATTGCGCCAATCATTGGCTGATAAAGCTTTTGAAACCGTTACTGATAAATTTGCAATCGAACGTATGATTCGAGAATTTGAGAATGTTTATTCTCAAGAAATTAATAACAAAGGATAATTTACAGCCATGAGTTTAGGTGATTTTATTATTGTATTTGACAAAGCTAGTCAATCAAATACGACATATGCTTTTGAACAGCTCAGTTGGCCAGAAATAGGCAACCAGCAACCCGTGGTATCAGTCAATAAAGTTGATGATAATGTGGTTGTCGCGAGCACCGAAGAAGTTGCAACTGTCGAGCGTGAAGATGGGTTTCTGGTTTGTTTGGCGCAATCGCCCGCGAGCTTTGCTTCTCAGGACTGTGATTTAGACGCCTTATTTCGTGGTTTGCTCAATCAAGCGCACACAATACAGGAATTAACCCATTTTAGCGGAAAATTTGTTGCTGCGTTTTGGAATCCACAAACAAAACAGCTTTCAATTGTTACTGATCCGGTACGTACATATCCGCTATATTTATTTGAGTCGGAGCAACAGGTTATTGCTGCCACTGATTTGCGCTTAATCAAAGGCCTTGTTCCTGGATTGCAGGTCAATCGAAAGTCGATTTACCATCATCTAAACTTTTCGTATATTCCAACACCTTTTACGATTTATCAGGATGTTTCTAAAATTCCACCAGGCACCAGAGTTGATCTGTCAGCTGACCAAAATCAGGCAATGCGCTATTGGAAACCGGAATACCCAGAAGATTTAGAGGGTGATGAAGATAAACTGGCTCAATCATTGGAAGAACAAATTATTACCGCAGTACTCAAAACGCGACCAGATGATAATCAATGGGGAGCATTTTTAAGTGGTGGTACTGATAGTTCTTCAATAAGTGGAGTATTGGCTAAAAATGCCAAGGCGGGAGAAAAAGTTAAAACTTTTTCCATTGGTTTTAATGAAAAGGGTTACGATGAATTAGAGTTTTCCGATATTGCTTCAAATGCGTTTGGTACGTTATCTCATAAACAAAGTGTCGGCGCGGAAGATACGCTTGATGCAATTCCGCATCTGATCAAAGCGTTTGATGAACCATTTGGTAACGCATCAGCAGTACCAACTTTTTATTGCGCTAAACTGGCAAAAGATAACGGACTAAAAACCTTATTAGGCGGCGATGGCGGCGATGAAATTTATGGTGGAAATGAGCGTTATGCCAAAGATAAAATTTTTCAACGATATTACACACTGCCGGGAGTTGTTAAGTTTTTTGGTCGTGTCGTAGCCAAAATACTTGGGCCTATTGATATTCGGTTTTTTAACCGGGTTAAGAATTTTATTAACCGTGCATCTTTACCTAACCCCGATCGTTTTTATTTAGATGATTCTTTCGCATCAGAATTTTATGATGAACTATTAAGTGATTCGTTTAAATCGAGCGTTGGAGTTGATGATTCTTTGGATGTTATTCGTGATGTTTATCGCGATGCAAGTGCTCAGGCTGAACTTCATAAACTAATGTATGTCGATATGCAAATGGCCATATCCGATAATGATTTGAGTAAAGTTAATCGAAGCGCCAAACAAGCCGGCATCTCTGTTATGTATCCGTATCTAAATCCTACGCTCATTCAATATACTGGTCGAATATCAGCTGAACTTAAAGTGAAGGATTTGAATAAACGTTATTTGTTTAAAAAAGCGGTAAAAAATATTTTACCAAAAGAAATTTTAACAAAAAAGAAGCAAGGATTCGGTTTACCTATTAGCGTATGGTTTCGATCAAACCCTAAGTTTATCGCCTTGATCGACGATGTATTACTATCTGACCGAGCTTTAGATCGAGGTTATTTTAATCCTGAATTTATTAAGCGAATGGTATCTCGGCATCAAAAAGGTGTATGGGACTATAGTGCAGAAATATGGATGTTATTGATGTTGGAGTTATGGCATAGAGAATATGTTGATGTCTAATACAAGTGAATCCTCTTATACAGGAGTCAATAGCATTCTTCATGTATTGGAGAGTGGCTTTCCTGCCGTGGGAGGTGCAGAAAAACAGGTAGCAACGTTATCCCATTATTTAAATACAAAAGGGATTGCATGTACTGTTGTCGGCCCAATGGTTGATATGGATTTTTCCTCCGATAAGGAGTTTGACTCTCTTGGTGAAATTAAAATTCGTCGAATCAAATATCCCAAGATACCCCTGCTTGGCAGTGTTTTTTTATTACTTAAGCTAATTTTTTATATTGTTCTAAACCGCAAAAAGTATGATGCCATTCATATTCACATTGCTAACAATATGGCGGCAATAACCTGTCTGGTTGCTGCATTTTTAAATAAGACCACAGTCGTAAAATTTACTGGTTGGCAGGAAATCGAAAATGGCGTGTTAAATCGTAATATTCAAAGTGTGAGGATCCGTTTTTTGCGCTGGTGTTTGTATAAAGCGAACTTTTATCATGCGATTAGTAGCACGATTGAAGAAAAGTTGAACGATAACCATTTTGCTAAAGACAAGATAGTTCGCTTACCTAACGCGGTTGATACTGAGCGCTTTGTTCATGTTTCTGCAAGCGTAGAACAATTAAAAGATCAATATAATCTGCATAACAAACTCATTGGCGTCTATGTTGGTCGGTTCGAAAAAGTTAAAGCGGTCGATAGCTTAATTGATGCTTGGAAACAGCACTTTGGTAACCGTGAAGATGTTTGCTTGCTCTTGTTAGGCAATGGTGTTTTAGAAAACGAACTAAGAGCGTTAGTTAAAAAGTACGGACTAGAAAAGTCGATTTTATTTATCGGTTTTAAAAAAGATGTTGAAAACTATTTGGCACTGGCCGACTTTGGTGTATTGCCATCTGAACATGAAGGTCTCTCTAATACCTTGCTCGAATATTTTTCTGCGTCATTGCCGGTAATTGGTTCTCGAGTTAGCGGTACTGAAGATATTGTCACTCATCAAAAAACTGGCTGGCTATTTGAACCGCGTAATATTCCAGAGTTGGTGGATCGACTAAAGCAGGTAGATGAACTAGAACGAGAAAAACTGCATCAGATGGGTGATGATGCACTGGCCTGGATAAACCAATATGCCGGATTGGACTCTGTGTGTTCGCGTTTGGTTAAACTTTATAAAAATAAAGCTGGAGAAACCGTTTAATGTGTGGGATTGCTGGTGCTGTAACTTTTAATGGCGATGGTTTTCCGTCGCCAGAAGTTGCTGATCAAATGTGTAAAGTAATTGAACATCGAGGCCCCGACCATCAGGGAAAGTATTACTCGCAACCTGCATTTCTAGGAATGCGTCGCCTTAGTATTATTGATTTATCAACTGGTGAGCAACCGATTCATAATGAAGATGGTTCTATCCAGCTAGTTTTTAACGGTGAAATTTATAACTATAAAGCTTTGCGCGAAGAGCTTTCAGCAAAAGGTTATCAGTTCTACACTAGTGGTGATACTGAGACAATTTTGCGATGCTATCAAGAGTATGGCGAAGACTGTTTTAAGCACTTGCGTGGAATGTTTGGAATTGCTATTTGGGATAGCAATTTGCAAAAGTTAATTTTAGGTAGGGACCCGCTTGGTAAAAAGCCTCTATTTTATTCGCATACAGATGGTACGGTTTATTTTGGTTCAGAGCTTAAATCACTATTAGTTAATAAAAATATTAGCCGTAATATTGAGCATTTATCTGTTTATGAATATTTGCTTTATGGCTATGTGCCGACACCACGCTCAATATTTTCAGATGTCAATAAGTTACCGCCTGGTCATTACCTCACTTTTCAAAATGGAAAGGTGGATGTTAAGCAATATTGGAAACTCGATTATTCTCAAAAATTGAATTTGTCTGACGCAGCGCTGAAAGAAAAGGTCTTTGAAACATTGGATGAATCAGTTGCTCTGCGGTTAAGCAGTGATGTGCCGTTTGGTGCTTTTTTAAGTGGTGGTTTGGATTCCAGTGTTGTTGTTGCTTTAATGGCAAAACATTTAGAGCAGCCGGTAAAAACCTTTTCAATTGGTTTTAAAGAAAACCAGTTCAATGAATTGGGGGATGCGCGTTTAATTGCTGAACATGTCGGCTCGGAGCATCATGAGTTTATTGTTGAAGCCAATGCGGTAGATATGCTTGAACGACTAATTTGGCATTTCGATGAACCCTTTGCCGATTCTTCCGCGATTCCTACTTATTTAGTTTCAGAAATGGCAGCAAAGCATGTCAAGATGGTATTGTCTGGTGATGGTGGTGATGAAGCATTTGGCGGCTATGAGCGCTATTTTAAATATCTTTCACTGCATGATATGAATCGATATTCTTTAGGTTTAGCTTCGCCGGCAGCTAAAGTTGCTGGTCATCTATTAGGTGATAAAGGAAAAAGGTTGCAGTGGGTATCAAAGCGCTTGGCACAAAAATACCCTGAAAATTATTTATCTGGTGTAGGTTTGGCAACACCAGAATTTGCCAATCAAATGTTAACTCAGTCAATTGATAGCAATGTAGGGTATGGCAGAGTGGCTCAACTTTTTAACCAGTACCAATACCCAGAAATGCTCGATCGTATTAAAGCAGGTGATATTGGGAGCTATTTATTAGATGATGTTTTAGTTAAAGTTGATCGTATGTCAATGGCATGTTCACTTGAAGTTCGCTCTCCATTACTGGATGTACGTTTGATTGAACTTTCTGCGCAATTGCCTTTATCGATGAATGTCAAACAAAATAAAGGTAAACAAGTACTGCGGCAAATAGCTGAGGACTTGTTACCTTTAGAAAGTCTGAATAAGAAGAAACAAGGATTTGCCATTCCTTTGGCAGAATGGTTTAGGACTTCACTGAAAGATATGATGCTTGATTTGTGCCGTAGTTCGAGCTTTATTAATCGCGGAATTTTTGATGCGCAATTTATTGAAGATTTAACAATAAGGCACGTTAAAGGTGAGCATGATTATAGTGAAAACTTGTGGCAGGTTCTGTGCTATGAACTTTGGGCTAGAAAGTTTTTGGATAGTTAAATGTGTTCGACGCCTGTTGTGGTAAAGTAAATGATTAAGCCGGCAATCAAAGAATTGATAAGTAAAACCTTGGATTACACTGGAATTTCATCCAGAAAAATTCATGGAATGCTTAATCGATATCCAAATTGGCTGGTATTAATGTATCATCGAATTGTCACCGACCGTAAACAATATGATCCGTTTTCGCTAGGAATGTGTGTCGAGGCAAATGTGTTTGATATGCAACTGCGTTATTTAAAGAAACACTTTACCGTTTTGCCTGTTTCTGAAGTTATGCGAAAAATAACTCAACATGAACCACTCCCGCCGAATGTTGTTAGTATTACTTTTGATGATGGGTATAAAGACAATTTGTTAAATGCTGCTCCAATTTTGCAGCAACACCAAGTTAACGCGTCGGTTTATATTGCGACAAACATACTTTATGGTGAAGTTTTCTGGTGGGATCGAGTTATTCAAATCTTTGCAGAAAGCCAGTGTGCTGATTTTGAAATTGAAATTGAGTCTACTACTTATCATGTTAGACGAGATAGAAGTGGAGTCGAGTGGCTATTGGCTTATTTATGGCAGCTTAATAGTGAAATCAAAGAACAAATTATCAATCAGTTACTTGCCGGAAAAAACATTGTAAAGGATCTGAGTCTGCTTTATTTAAATGAGCAAGAGTTGCAGCAAATCACACAATATAATTTTGAAGTTGGCGCTCATACTTGTTCGCATCCTAATTTGTCACTTATGAAGCAGAGTGATATTGAAAGTGAATTAATCGGCTCTAAGCAAACATTAGAACGAATACTTCAAACGGAAATTAATGGATTTGCTTATCCTGGTGGTTACATTGGTGATCAAACTATTGATGTAATTAAAAAGCTGAACTTTGAATATGCACTGACCACTATAACCGGGGTGAATAGCTTTGAGCAAAATCCTTATTTAATTAAGCGAATGGGGATGCCTGATTCATCATTAAGTGATTTTAAACGTTGTTTGAGTAATGTATTAGGCTCAAGAGAACACTGAATTGTTATTTAACTGATTGAATATCTTATAATCTATTATTATCTTTAGCCAAAACTGGTTTCACAGTACAATAGATAGCCAATAGTAACGTCATTCAGACAATACCAGCAGATAATCTTTAGATTCGACCAAGAGATATGAACGCGTGAGTTTTTTTGTAAAAGTATTAGCCGTAATTTTGGTATATATACCAAACCAGTTGCATTTTCCGGCAAGTCTTGGATTGCCAGGTTTAAATGTACTGAATGTATTGGTTATTTATGCTTACTTTCTATATCGTTCGCAAAAGCTTGAACCCTCTGAGCCTGATCAAATCAAAGGTTTTTTATTTTTCTATTTCTTCATGCTGACCTCTTCGTTCGTCGTTGCACAGATGCGAATTTCGCTCGATTTGGTTACAGATGTGACTAATCTTAAAACATTGATTTTTTATCCTTGTATTTATTTTTTATATTACCACGCAGTTAGAACCTATGATGATGCTTCAAAGCTTTATCTGGTTATCCTGTTTGTTGCTTTTGTCGCTGGGCTTGAAGCGATCCGAGAAGCAATTGATTATGGGATTGGAAATTATCATGAGAGTAAACGGGCATCTGGACCGTTTGGCGTAAACTTTTATTCAGCCAACCGGGCTGGTGTGTTTTATTCAATGTTTCTACCTTATTTTCTAGCAATAGTTTTTTTCTGGAAAGGTAATGTTTTATTAAAATATGCCGGAATTATTGGTTCTGTTACGCTGGTTGCTGCGATATTTTTTACTTATTCCCGACAATCTTATTTTATCGCTGTTTTGGCTATTGCTTATATGATTTTTAAACGGCGTGGTTTTGTTTCTATTTTAATGATTATTGTACTTGCACTTGGCCCTCTTTGGGTGCCTGAGTCCGCCATGCAACGTATCGAAGGAACCGAGCAGGTTTCTGATACAGGTGAAGAAAAGTATGATGAAAGTACGGAAAGTCGATTTATATTATGGGCTGCTGCAATGGATATGGTGGCAGAATACCCGCAAGGAATTGGTTTGAACCGATTTAAACAAGAGATTGGAAATTTTTCGATTTACTCAGGAAAAGATGCCCATAACTTTTATGTTTTGACAATCGCCGAAAGTAATATAATTGGGTTATTGGCCTTGTTATTATTAATATTCAGCTTGTGGCGATTAGGGAGACGGGTTATCAAGCTCGATAAAAGCTTTACGACCAAAGTGGTTGGTCATGGATATACCTGCTCGGTTATTTGTATGGCGTTAGGTAATATTTATGGGAGTCCTTTTGCCAGCGGTGAAGTAATGGGGTGTTTCTGGGCGATGACTGCTTTAACAGCACGTTATTATTGGTTGCAAAGCAAGCAGCTGATAAAAGATGAACGTGCAATGCCTGAACACGAAGAAATAATAAAAAAGAAGCATCCGGTATTTGATTGATGTCGCATCTTGTCGTTTTAGTTATCAGCTTTTTAGGTAAAATTGTTGGCGTTGGTAAAAGTTTGTTTATTGCAGCACTATTTGGTACTGCAATGGAGCTAGATGCTTTTTATATTGCTTATATGCTACCGTTTTTATTACCTGACGTACTAAAAGGCATTGTCTCAAACGCGTTTATTCCGCAGTTTATGCGCTCTGTTCAAGGACAACCTGATAAAGCTGATTGGACTGGCATCAATACATTGTTTACTACAATGATCATCTTTTTAGTTTTATTAAGTAGTGTTTTATACATTTCTGCATCGCAAGTTGTCTTTTTCCTAGCGCCGGGCGCTGATAGTGAAACACAAAAGTTAGCGGGTGAATTGCTACAGGTTATGGCTTTTATCATGCCTGTGTTAGGGATTAATGCCATTTTGACGACACTGGCAAATTGCTTTAATCGATTTACCGTAGCTTCTACTGAGAGCTTGGTAACTAATATAATTATTATTAGTGGTATTGTCTTTTTACATCTATCACTAGGTATTTATGCGCTAGTTTATAGTTTAATGGCAGGCTTTGTCGTTTATTCTCTGGTGTTGATTTATTCGAATTTTTATTTAATTAAAAGTTATCTGAAGACTAGTTTTGCTTTTTCTCATGCAGATTTTATTGCGCCTGCCAAACAAATGTTACCTTTAACTGTTGGTTATATTGGGGCAATTACAATGGGCATTGTCGATACTCAATTTGTTTCGTTATTGAGTAGTGGGGCTATCTCTGCGTTAAATTATGCTTTGATGATTGCTTCATTACCGCTTGAAACCTTTACCCAATCCGTTATTGTCACACACTACCCAAGAATTAGTCAGTATATTGCCTCGGGTAACCGAGAACAACTTGAAGCGATTCAAATTTCTGGACTTAAAGCGATTTTATTTTTTGTTGTGCCATCGAGTGCCGTGTTGTTCTTTTATAGCGAGCAAATCATTTCGCTACTCTTGCAACGCGGCAATTTTGATGAAAGCTCAGTGGTATTAACTTCAAGTGCACTGACCTTTTTCTCATTATCTGTGCTGGCTCGATCGATTTGTTATTTTAATTATCGCTTTTTGCACGCGGCTAATTTGTCATGGCATCAGGTTTCTGTAGGGTTACTTGGTGTCGTAACCAATATAGTTTTTAACTTTTTACTTTATAAGCCAATGGGGCTCGCGGGAATAGCTTTAGCGACCGCAATAGCGATTACTCAAAACCTTATCTTATCGGGTATTATCATACAAAAAAAACTACAATTATTTTTCTTAAAAAATGTATTACAACAAATTGGCTTGTTTATACCAGCAACAGCCGCTATGTTATTAACCATAACTTTAGTTTTTAATTCAATGCAGCATTTATTATCTCATCTAAATTTATCGGTTTTGATGATTCAGCATCTATCAATTGCAATGGGCTTTATATTGGGAGGGAGTATTTTTCTCATCATAACCACTTACCAAAAAGTGCCTGAAGCCGTAGCAATCAGTAATAAACTAAAGCAACTATTTAATAAGTTTTTATTTTGGAAAATTCCGGGGTAACTGGAGGAACAGGTGAAAATCATTAAAGCAATATCAATTTTGGGATGTCTGCTAGCCAGTCAATTAATAGTTGATAATTTGCTGGCAGCTAATCAAACCTGTTCTGAAGACCATAATCATCAAGTCATTTTGCAAGAAGGGAAACTCGATTATCTAACGCCGAATACTTTGACCTTGGAAAAAGGAAAGTTTCATTTAGATGTACAAACTGGATTGTGTATTAAACGGTTTTCTGATCATCAAAACGAGCCACCGCAAACCTTTGCCCGAGTTGATTATTCTCGTCGGCAGGCTTATAACGCAGATAACTCTATCATTCTGGTCTATTCAATGACTGGTTTTTGGCATATTTATGATGCGAAATCGGGACGCTATATCAAACAGCTTAAAGGCCCAGCATCAGATGCAGAATTAATCTGGGATCCTGTCGATCCTAGTGTAATTTATTATTCTCCAGTAAATGGTGGTTTAGCAATTTACTCGCTGAACGTTAAGTCCGAAGAGCGCAAAATAGCCGGCAACTTTAAAAATCGTTTGCCTTGGATGGAAGCGGCGCGAATCTGGACAAAATCTGAAGGAACGCCTTCGGCAGATGGTCGATATTGGGGGTTTCAAGTTGAAACTAAAGATTTTAAACCTTTAGGCTTGATTATTTGGGATAAACTTGAAGATAAAGTCATCGCATCTTGGGAGTTTGCAAAATATGGTGTGGGGCGTCCTGATCACACCACAATGAGTCCTTCGGGAGAATACATTGTTGCTTCATGGGATGGTAATGAATATGGTACAACCGCATTTTCCAGAGACTTTAGGAAGAAAATAAAATTACACCATAAGTCTGAACATTCTGATCTTGCACTGTTACCTAATGAACATGATGCATATATTTCAGTCGATTATCAGGCTCCTCAGGGGCCCGTATATATGGTTGAACTTCAGACAGGTGAAAGAACTCATTTATTTAACTCTTATATCAAAGGGACGGTTTCATCATTTCACTTTTCTGGCAAAGCTTATAAACAGCCGGGTTGGGTACTTGTCTCTACATATGGCGCTTATCAAGATAAACCTAAGTATTGGTTACATGATAAAATTTTCGCAATAGAGCTTAAAGCATCACCAAGAATCTTTACATTGGCCTATCATCATTCAATTGATCAAGGGTATTGGACTGAGCCTCATGCAACGGTAAATACCGATTTTTCAAAAGTATTATTTAATTCAAATTGGGGGAAAGAATCTAAATCAAATGTTGATATTTATCAAATTGATTTGCCTGATTTTACTTCTTTAAAGCGAACTGCTGCGAATGTGACAAAAGCCAGCAATGAAAATACTCAAATAGTTACACCACAAAATACAATAGAAAATTCAGCAAAAAAAGTCGTCAACAGTACAAAAAACGATATGGTTGAACCGACTTTTATAAATGCCAAGTTTCCGAAGTTAAATCAGGCAAAGCCGCTGAATAAAATTCTATTTGTTGGTAATAGTTTAACGCAGTATCACAATATACCAGAAATGTTAAAGGTAATGGCGCATGAAAAGGGGGCTAAGGTAGAAGTCGATTTAATTGCTAAAGGAGGTGCTGTATTTGCTGATCATATTAAACAAGAAAAGCTAAAGAATAAGCTTAAAACAACGCAATATGACGTGGTCGTCCTTCAAGCTGGCAGTTATGAATCAATTTATAACGTAGAAAATTTTATTAAAAATGGTTCCATTTTGGCTGAATTAGTCCGTGAACATAAGGCAACTCCAATATTTTATATGACCTGGCATCATCGTGATGCATTTAAAGTTGAAGCTAAAAAAATCTATCAAAGTTTTATGCAGTTGTCGGCTAACACGAGTGTACCAATTGTTCCTGTTGGTATTGGTTTTGCACAAGTTGCTCAAAAATATCCAGATATCGAATTGTTTTCTGATGGTACACATCAGAGTAAGTTGGGTGCATACTTTTCAGCATTAACTTTTTATAGTTTTCTTTTTAATAGTGCAGCTCAACCTGTTAACTATAATCCTGAGTTGAACAGCAATATGCTTAATACTTTAAAGTCAATTGTTGATGGTTTATATATTAATAATTAACTACTTACCATTATAAAGAAATCTTAATAATTTAAACTTTAGTATGAGTTTTTGATGGATTTGGTAAGATAGGAAAAAAGTTAAACAAATTAATAAAGGAAACGCTAATACTGCAGGCATCGTGGAGTTTATTAATAGTATACCAATTGAAATAACTAGAATATGGTGAAATAAATAGATGCTGTAAGATGCTTGAGAGAAATTTTCCCAGATTTTAGAATAGCTATTCACAAAATTATAAAAGATCGCAAAACAGATTAAAATTAATACCCAGCTAATCAATGAGTCGAGGTAGCTGATAGTTAGCTGTTTAATCATAGGAGAGCTTATGCTTGTAAGTTGAGTTGAGGCTAACCAGAGAAAAATTACTACAGCACTTAAAACTAGGATGTTTTGAGATGAAAATCGATTTAAATAGTTCTTATTAAGTCCCAGCAAAATACCAAATATAAAAAATGGAATAAACTTTAAAATAACATATAGGGAAGTGATACCATAAAACTCTTCGTATAGTGGAACGCCTGCTTTATTTATTGCTAAAACACTAATTGAAAATATTGGTAGGAATAAGATGATTATAAATAATGGCATGGAGAAAATTTTATTGATTAACCACTTCAAGCTAGTTTTGAGTTTTTCTGGAAGTACAACCAAAGTTACTGCTAACACAATAAAGTAAATTAATAAATTGATTAAAAACCATAGATGTGAAACCCACTCACCCTCATTAATCAAAATAGATAAGTCGATATTGCTCCACCCAGCGGTATTAAGAATATAGACTTGCAATAAGTTTAGGGTCAATGCGGTTGCTATCAAAGGAATTAACACGCGGTTGACCCTGACCTTTAGAAAACGCTTGAAATCATATTTTCTAAATGTGATTATAAAAAACACACCTGATATTACAAAAAAAGCCGGCATCCTGAAAGCATGAATAAACTCGACTAGATATTGAGCTAAGCTTAAGGATTCATTATGGTATAGCCTCCAACCTCTTTCAGGGTTAAATAGTTGTGAAGAATGAAGTACGATACCCAAAGCCATCAAAACTGACCTCATTGAGTCCATGTAATAAAGTCGATTATTATTCATCTTTAATTTATTTTTGTAGGTTAATCAGTATTTGCGTGGGTAAAAGTAAAAACTATTTTTGAATAATGGCCAGATTGAGAAAATGATAAAACGATTATTTAAGTTCCATTTATTAATATCATATTTATTAATATTACACCTAGTAATAATTTATGGCGCTATTCACTTAATCAATCAAAGCGAGTTTCAACGTCATTATTTTCGGATGCTAGAGTATCATAAAAGTCTTGAACTGAACACACCCTCTGAAAGCATATTATATTTTGGTGATAGTCATATTCAAGGATTGTTAGTTCAAGCAATAAATCCCGCAAGTGTCAATTTTGGTATTGGGACCGATACAACCGAAGGTTTGCTTCGTCGTTTGCCAACATATAAATCTATAAAAAATGCAAAAGCTATTGTCATTTTGATAGGCGCTAATGATTTGGACTATCGTGATGCTCAACAAGTGATAGCGAATTATCAAAAAATTGTTTATTTACTGAAACAGCAAATTGGTGAGGAAACACCATTAATTTTCAACGGAATTTTTCCCGTTGATGAGAGTATTTCAAATGAGACAGGAAGAAATGAAAGGGCATTATTTATTAATCGGTGGCTAGAAAATTATGCTCGAACTAACGCAGGTGTTTATTTTGTTGATATTTATGACAAATTAATTGATGAGCGTAACTCTCTGAATTTTAACTATCATGTTGGAGATGGTGTACATTTAAATAGTCGAGCAAATGCTATTTGGATTGAAGTGCTAAAGCAAAAACTAATATTGCTCGGTAATTAATGTTGATTGAAAATAGTTTGTTTTAAAAAAGAAAAGTTATTAATAGATGTATCAGCTAGCAGAAGTTTGTTTATTTGTCTGCTAGCTGAGTGTGGTTCGAGAAAGGCAATAATTCGAGATTAAAATTGAATACCGTTGAATTCAATGAGTGTTTCTTTGGCAACTGATTTTAATACATCTGCCGTAGCGCTATCTAACTCTCCGGTGAATGCCAAAAGAGTTGGGTCTTCTTGAAGAAGGAAGCTATAGAACATAACTGCTGATAAATAAGCTCCTGCATAACTTTGGTGAGTATTATCAGAATACAAACTAATATTGCTATGATTTCTCGCAACTTTTTCAAATGCATATCCTACGGGGTTTACTGTTTGTCCCTTGGTGTTTGCTAATTGAAGATAATTTGCTTTAATCAATTTAGCTTCTGTTTCTAAATCTTCTTGATGATGCCAAGTCATATAATAAACTGGGGTTTTTCCTGATTCGACAACTAAGTCGCTCAATAGTCCACCAAAACTAAAGAACTTATCAAGATGGTAAATTGGACCATATGAAGAACCCTGTAAGACAACCGTATCAAAGCTACCGTTTTGAATTTTCTCTCTGGTTTGCGCTCTGAAGTAGTGATCTTCGAAGGAGTTTCCGCCGTAGATTTCTGTATCAACGACCAGATTATAACCTTTTTCTTCAGTCATCTTTTTAAATAGCGTTGGAATTTCAAAGTGACCCGTCAAGCTGTTACCAACAAAGAGAATGTTGGTGGGCTGATTTTCCAGTGTCTTATTAATTAGCTCTGTCGTTGGCACTGGTTTAGGATCTTCGCTACTTCCTTCTCCGTCCAGGGCATCAGCTGGAATTCTAACTTGATAGATATCAATATCATTAGCTGAGTCAACCTCCCAGTTTGAGTTAAAGGCAACACGAGTAAAGTCACGATTAACGGTGGCATGAGGTTCTGTCCAATAACCGTTAGCTACTGAATGATGATGAGCTAAATGAAAGAATTTTGGATTGGCTTTCAGCTCAACTGCAAACACTTTATCGTGCATCCAAACCTTAGAACCATCAGAAGTGCTTGTACCGCCATAGGTTGAAACTAATGCCCAGCCCGGTTTATCAAAGGCTTTTCCTGAAAAGTGGAAAGCAGTTGCTGAACCTTTAACATAAGAATCAAATAGCTTGGTTCGAATACCGGTTTGAATTTCAACCATAAATACTTCACCAGAATTTGACTGATAGTCCACTGCGACATAAGCATCGTTACCATTTGGCAGTAGTGCCAAATCTGAGTGCTCTGATTTAGTATGTAGTTTCACCTGCTTGCTGAAATCTCTTGAAAATGCGGTTGTACCGTAACTGTTGCCGTCCCAAGAGGCAACAATATATTCCCCAGATGGACTCATTGATGTATGGTCAGGACGTCCCACACCGTGCTTTTCAAAATCCCATGTGCCAACAATAGTGTCTGTTTGTGAATCCCAAACCATTAGGCCTAGTGGGTTGAACTTGGCATCTTCAACTTGTAGTCCTAGGTATCGGCCATCTGCTGAGCTAGTACCCTCGGCTTTAGTCCAAGCACTGACTGCATTGCTCCAAGGAAGACGATTATTAAAGTCTCCAACCACTCGACTCTCATTGGTTTTTACATTCAGTTCGTTGACTTTTAAACCAATTCCATAAATACCTGTGTAGTATATCAGGTCAGGGTTAGTGGCATGCCATCTGACTTCGGAATCAGACGCAGGACCTTCCAGTTTAATTTGATACTCTCCTGTGTTGGCATCATAAGTATGCCAATGCCCGTCATAGGCCAGCGCCAAAATGCGAGTGTTGTTGGCATTGAAAGCCTGTTTGCGCGAATATTCTGCACGTGCAAATCCAGAAGAAGGCTCATTTTTATGATCCGTCATTCGAACAATACAAGTATTAAATGTTGGGTCTTTAATTTCAACACCTTTAGCTGGTTTGCTGCTGTAGGTTTTTTCTGTTGCATTTAGCCCACTAACCAGCTGAAAGTTTTCTTCATAAAAGTTGGCACAAATACCTGCTTCCGAAACCGTAACAAACTTCCAAGAAAATTCATTGACTGCTTTTTGAGAGCCTGAAGCATCATCAACCCGTACGCTAACTTCTGTTCCAAAAGCGAGGTTATTCGTTGGTTTGAAAATCAGTTTGTTATCAGTAATTTGGGTTTGCCCACTAACGCGGTTGCTCCCTTGATTAACGATGATTTGTAAATTGATACCAGATGAACTGTCTACAACGGTATCAAACTCCACGGTAATTGAAGTGTCAATTGCAATACTGCTTGAAGAGGGCGCTGGGACCGTTTTTGTTACCGAAACGGTTGTATTTTCAATCGTAGTGAAGTGAATGTTGGCCGTTTGCAGTGGCTTGTCAAGAATTGAGCCGGTAACTTCGATATCATATGCTGTGCCCGCATTTAAAGCATTATGTGGGTAAAAACGCAGAGTATCACTTTCAACCTGGTAAGTTCCTTCAACAGTTTGATCACCAGCTTTCATGATAAATGTAATGTCGAGATCGTTACTGTTGATCGCTTTATCATACTTGATACTTATCGGAGTATTAATTTTAACATCTAAAGCATTGTTTGATGGAATTGACTCGAGGACTTTTATCGAAGTGATTACGTCTTTGGTCACTTCATCTGTGACTTCTTCAGCGATGTTATTCGACTCAACATCTTCATCGTCTTTATAACAGCCTGAAACCATAATTAACATCGATAAGCCTACCGCAGTGCAAGCATGCTTAAGATTTGAGCGTATGAGTTTATGCATGATTTGGTTTTCTCGTTAATACTGGTTTATTGTGATAATAAGTTAATAGTACTTGCTAAGAGCATTTATATCGGTTACAAAGCCAAAAATTAAATCATTAAATCAGAAATTTGAGAATTGCATCTCACTTTCTTTTCACTCCGCCCAGATTAAAAATTGTATTTAGTGTTTTTGAGATACCGTTGGTATTTTAGATACAGTATTTAATGAAGTAGACAGGGAGTCGTTGATCCTGATCACGCTTTATCTTTTATGGCTTATTTCTCTCTAACTTATTAATATTTAATCATTATTGAGAAAGATGTTACCCGATATTGATTAAGGAGTCGATACCTAAAATGCTGACAAATTCACTTTTTGAATAATCTAATTTACCTTTTTCTTATCAAAAGGTGAATTTATTCGCTTTTATTCAACAGGTATTAATTCGACACCTAATTAATTGCATTTTGCTATAAATAAATTGCTTTTTAATATCTGCCTGTTTCTAGAATGAGTAGCTTTAAATCAAATTTTGTTATTTTTTACGGCTAGACTGAATAGTTTTAACACAATAAATCTTATCAGCTAGATGAGGTATATTATTATTTGATGAATCGAATATTTTAAGTGATTTTAACCTCGCTATAAGGTCATGATATCTGGTATTTGGGGCAATCAGTATAAATCGGCGGCTGATTCTATTAGAATTGGCCACTGGATAAATTTAGCAAGTTGAAATATCAAGTTTAAGCGAGACACCAAAATTAAGTTCAAGTGATGACTATCAGTTATCCCGTATCTGAAACTGTTGTTTAATCAGTGATTAATTCAGTTAGTTGATTGTTTGTATCTGATCGATGGAGCAAATTAACCGTATTAAAAGGGGTTGTACTGCTGAGTACAGAAAAGTTGAAAATATGCAAAATATAAAAATTACAACAATAAAAAAGGTCAGCTCGGTTGACTTTGTAAAACAGGTATTTGAATGCTATCGACGAAAGGAAGTCTTTGCAATTACAAATGAATCAAGTGAAAGGCTTGCAGAATTATTAGGACCAATCCATAAACAGATCACGCCTGAAAGTGGCGGAGGTTGGGGAAGTTTTGAATTGACAGATTGTCATGATAATACGCCGGCTCAGATTATTTTTTCTTCCGGTACAGAAGGTCTTCCAAAAGCTATCGTAATTTCTCATCGCGCACTTTCCGATGTGACTGCTCGTTTAAACAATATGATGAAACCTGACTCAACCATTCGAGAATACATTGGCGTGCCAGTGACTTACTCCTTTGGTTTAGGACGATGCCGTGCAGTTGCCCAAGCTGGAGGCCAGTTTTATATTCCCGAAAATGGCTTCAATTTAAGCGAAATTACCCGCATGTTAGCTACAGATGAAATAAATGCGATATCTGCAGTGCCGAGTTTATGGCGAATTTTATTGTCTCAAGATGAGCAGATTAAACCTTTCGCACACAAAGTACGCTGGATTGAAATTGGTAGCCAATGGATGAGTGCTGAAGAAAAGTTGCGAATGAAACAACTTTTTACTAATGCCTGTATTGTCCAGCATTATGGTTTAACCGAAGCATCTCGTTCAACTTTATTGAATATTTCCGAAGTCGCTGACGAAAAATTGGGCTCTGTTGGCAAAGCTGTCGGTAATGTTGAAGTCAAGATTAATCAAGATGCGAATATTTGCCTTCGCGGTGATCATTTGGCATTAGGACAAATGCAAGATGGTCATTTAGTTCCGTTGGTTGATAATAATGGCTGGTTGGCCACTAATGATACAGGACATTTTGAAGAGGACTTTCTATATTTTGATGGTCGTTCTGATGATTTGATCAACTGTAGTGGAGTTAAGGTTTCTCCGGAACTGATAGAACAAGCGGTAAATAAAGTCATTGATGGCAGACCCGTGACGATTGTCGGAATTAAGGATGAGCAACGCGGTGAAGGCTTTCTTGTTGTGAAATCTCAGCAAGAGCAGTCTGATGAATCGTTGATTGCAGCAGTTCATGACACTTTATTGTCGCAGGGGATCAACGCGCGCGCTTCAATTAAGGTGCAATTTTTAGCCGAATTACCAAAAACTGAAACTGGCAAAATCAAGCGTAAGGTTATCGCCCAGTCGTACACTCCAAAGCGGGTCAAGCGCAAATCTTCGTTGACGAGTGTGATGAATATTTATCAAGATCTCTTTTCTGGTCAGTCGGTCACTCACGACAGTACGTTCAAATCGTTGGGCGGAGATTCGCTGAATTTTGTTCAGGCTTCGGTATTGCTGGAGAAGTATTTGGGGGTTTTGCCGCAACATTGGGAATTATTAACTGTCGCAGAATTGGAAAAAGCCAAAACTCAAAAGAGTGGATTTTGGACTTCACTAGAAATGAGTATCTTTTTGCGAGCATTGGCCATTATCAGTGTTGTACTAGTTCATGCAGGAGTTGAAATATTAAGTGGGCCTACTTTCTTACTCATTTTCTTAGTCGGCTTTAATATGGCTCGTTTTCGATTGGAAGATTTTAAAGAACAGGGAGCATGGTTATCTTTTGCCAGATATGCATCAAGTTTGCTGGTCCCTTATTATTTATTGACGCTGGTATATTTTGCTTGGAATCGTGCTGTCGAGCTGGATGTGCTCTTGCTGTATGCGAATTTAATCAGTGCAAAAATTACTGTCATATTCCCTTTTTGGTTTGTTCAAATATTGGCACAGTGCTTCATCATTATTGGTATTTTATTTAGTTTTAAAAGTATCAGGCAGTTAATGCGAGAAAATGCCTGGTTCTATTCTTATTTATTGCTAGTGGGCTTTATTGGAATTCGAACGGTTTATCCGTTTGTCTGGGAAACTGCGCATTTAAACGATTTAGTGCCTATTCGGTTTATTGCCCATATTTGGCTGGGTTGGTGTATTTATCTGGCTGATTCCACTGCTAAGCGCATATTAATGGCGGTAACCGGAACCGTTTTTGCTTTTATTGATACCTACGTTTTAACTTTGGCAATGGGTAATGATTTAGAGTTTAAAGCAAAAGCGCTTTGGATTGTTTTGGGGTCAGTGACTTTACCTTTTGTCCGCTCAATTATGATTCCTCGTGTCTTTAAAGCCTTATTAAATATGATTGCTGAAGCAACGTTTTATATTTTTATCTTTAACGGCATTTTGATCTATATGTTTATTCATATCTTTAAAGTTGATTCAATTGTGCTGGCATTCTTCGCTGGGATGGTTGGCTCGATGGTCAGTTGGTGGATATTGGAAAAACTACGCTTACCGGTTTTAATCTGGCGAAGTATTTTTGGACGTAAACAGGCTAAAAATCATTAGATGTTGTGTTCAAATAGTTGGTAGAGAGCTGTGTGAAGGGCGTGATGTGTCCTTTTCAGTATGAGTATGTAGAGCCAAAAAAACGCTAGTTTTTGGCTTAGTTTAACTGACTCTAACCAGTTTTTAAAAGCAAGATGCTACTTGGTTTGACTTTATCTGCGAGTGTTATTTGAGTCTTAATTTGCGACTTTAAATTGCTGGTGGCTGAAAATTGTTTTGTTGAAGTTTTTTAATGAGGTGCTGCTGGTGTAGTAGGTGATTTAATTTTGTGATACCAGTTAATGGCACTTCTAAAAAATTTGGCCCCGTTAAAATACAACTTGCTCATTGGATTTAACGCAAAAGTATAAGTCTCAACCACTTTAGTACTAGGTTTCCAAGGGGCTAACCACCCTGGTCCAGTGACAAAGCTGATTTTAGTTACTTTTCCTTCGAGTTGTGCATTTTCCATGGCTTTGTAAATGAGTACATGACCAGGAGAAAGGTTTGAAAATTCTTGACGATAGCAAACTTTCGCCAAAGAAATTGTTCCCCCATTAATAAAGCAAAAATGTGCGGCCAGTAGTTGGCCGTCCAGATGATAACAATTGAGTTGAATATTCTTCTTACTATTGTTAAATAGTGAATGATAAAAACCGATTAAATCTTTATTTAGACTAATTGCTGAACACGAACCTTGTTTACCTTTCCAGCCTGACGCTTCTAAATCGAGGAATTCTTTTATTTGTTCAGGCGTAATATCTTCACCTTTGATAAAGGAGTATTTTACATCACCAATATTTTCAGCTTTGCGAATGAGTCGATTAACATTTTTTAAATGTCTTTTAGGTAATATTTCGATTAAAGGTGTTTGTTGAAATTCAATAAACTTTGACTCAGATGTTTGCCAGTGAAAAGTGTCAATCGCATTTTGGTTAATCAAAAGCTGACTTAAGCTGCTATCTTGGCGAAGTTTTGGCAGACTAAATAGACAAATTGCAGGAGTCTGTGACTTCAGCATTGTTATTGCTTGCAATATTAAGGTACTTTTATTATCAACAAACAAAGCGTCATTAAGATCGACATGAGGATGTGACAAGGTGCCTATTTGATAGACCCCCAATCCTACCGAGCGCTTTTCCCAAGGGAGTATGCCTATCAGGTTCTCACCCTCATAGATTAAAACTAAAAAAGGGGTTATGTCTGGGTGCTTTAGATGTTTAAAATAAGCCCGATAAAAATAAAAATCATTATAAAATTTAATTTGTGTTTCTTGCTTGAAATTTAACCAAAATGCTTTGACTTCTGCAAATTTTTTACGGTCCGTGATGATTTTCAACTGTAGACTTTTTGAATAATCCATAATGATCTTATTTTTACCGCTTAAATTTTCCAACTTTTGTTATATTAATTAGCATAGATCGGTCAGAATCGTTGAAGTAATTTAATTTATTTGCCTAAGTTACTGTAGTATATAGTAATATCTATATTAAAAGAAGACGATAAATTGAAATGCCTACATTATTTTTAAGGCCATTTCTATAAAGCAGTTCTCATCTTCAATATAATATTCAGTGATCCCCTAATAATACACGGGTCAACACCCGAATCAAATATTAGTTAAAGCTAATTAAAATAAAATGAATTTTGTAAAGATTATGAGAATAATTGGCCTTGATGTGTCACAAACTGTGTCATAAATAGACTATTTTCGCTTGTCATATAGTTATTTCAAGGTTCGTCAAATATGACATTTTTTTAACAACCCACTGTATTTAATATGAATTGTCATAATTTTGTCATGATTAGCAGGAAAAATAGCGCCTAGTGATTTAAACGTGACCGTATTGTTAAATTTACATGCCAAGCCTGCTTGATGACAGAATTTAATAATTGGTTTAACTCTTATTACAGACTCATTACTAACGAGTGGATAAATAAATGCCAAAGCAAATCTTATTAGTCGAAGATGAACAACCCATCAGAGAGATGTTGCGCTATGCACTAGAACGTGACGGTTATGTCATTCAAGAGGCTGATAATGCCGCGGCTGCTCGAGAAATTCTGGCTAGAAATCGTCCAGATTTATTAATTGTAGATTGGATGATGCCTGGCGAAAGCGGTATCGATTTCATTAAACGGCTACGCAAAGATGAAATATTAGCCGATTTGCCAGTTATCATGTTGACCGCTAGAGTAGAAGAAATGGATAAAGTCAAAGGGCTTGATTGTGGTGCTGATGACTACTTGACTAAGCCTGTTGGTATCAAAGAATTAATGGCAAGAATCAAAGCTCTGTTGCGCCGTACTTCACAAGCCAATGAAGATGACATGATTATTTCAGAGGGGCTGGAGTTGAATCTGGCTACCAATCAGCTCTCAATTGATAATGTGGATGTACATATTGGTCATACCGAATTTTCTTTATTACAGTTTTTTATCGAACACAAGAATCGAGTATACTCTCGCGCCCAGCTATTGGATTTTGTCTGGGGGCAAGCGGTTTATATCGAAGAGAGAACAGTGGATGTTCATGTGCTACGATTAAGAAAAATTCTTAAGCCGTTTGGTAAAGATTCGCTCATCAAAACGGTGCGCGGTATGGGATATATGTTTACTCAAAAGAAACCAGCTTAAGCAGTGGGAATTAGCTCAATGAGCAACGCGTGGACTATCGAAATTTCTCGTATATTCGTCTTGGCGGTTATAGCGATATTATTCGGTCTGATTTCCGGTTATTGGGGATTGGCAATTTTTTTAAGCAGTCTGGTTTATGTAACCTGGATGCTAGTACAGATACGAGCGCTAGAACGGTGGATAAGGCTGGGCGCAAAAAATCAGTTTGCACTGGATACCAGTGGTATATGGCAGCTTATCGTACAGCACATTGTCTATGCACAGCGTAAAAACAAAGAGCGCAAGCGGCGTTTAAGTTATATGGCAAGACGCTTTGAAGCAACTATTGCAGCATTGCCTGAAGCCACGGTTGTAATAAACTCTCACCGCGAAATCGAACTGACTAATCAGGCTTCGGAAGAAATATTAGGTATCGAAAAACGGCGTGATTTAGGGCAGCGTATCGACAACTTGATTCGCGATCCAAAATTACAGGAATTAATTGAGTCTGAAGAGTCGCCAGCCAGACTGGAAATGGAGTCCCCCATTGATCAACGTAAAACCTTATCGGTGACTTGTGTTGACTTTGGCGAAGAGCAAAAGTTGATTACCGCCAGAGACATTAGCCAGCGAATCGCTGTGCATAAATTGCGTAAAGCCTTTATTGCGAATGCCTCACATGAACTTCGCACACCATTAACGGTGATTACTGGTTATCTTGAGTTGCTTGAAAGTGAGCCAGATATGTCAGATATGGTGCGTAAGCAAATCGGCAATGCCAGCCGTCAGGCGTCTCGAATGCAGAAAATTCTTGATGATTTGCTGACTTTATCTAAGCTCGAAGAGAAGGGCTACGATCGTGAGTCTGGGGTGATGATTGATATGCCCGGATTAATTCAGAAATTGGTCACCGATTTTAAAAAGACCAAGGCAAAAGGTACCCATCAAATTGAAGTAGACATCGATCCGACGCTGCAAATTAAAGCGGTAGAAAGTGAACTGTATAGTTTATGCCAAAACCTGTTGAGTAATGCTGTTAAGTATTCTCCCGAAGGCTCAACTATTACTGTTCGCTGGCAACGCAAAGAAGATGGCTATACCTATTTTAGTGTTACGGATAACGGCGAAGGCGTGGCGCCTGAACATATTTCTCGATTAACTGAGCGTTTTTATCGAGTCAATGTCAATCGTTCGCGCCAGATAGGTGGTACGGGCTTAGGGCTATCAATTGTAAAGCACATTTTGGAAAACTATGGTGGATTTTTAGATATCCAAAGTGAATTAGGTAAAGGTTCGACATTCACCGCTTATTTTCCAAAATATCGAACTATCGAATATGAAAAACTCGCCAGTTAATCAACTGGCGATGTTGTATTAGTCGTTTGAATCTATTGCCGTGCTTTTTCTTCCGTTAACTCTTTTATTTAGACAGTCATAATAGTTTGTATTGGTAAGGATATTTGGCAAAACAATGATGAGACTAATGTTGCTGCGTACCCTGGATTACCTGTTTTGCATATCCCAAAAAATTTAGTTCATTTTACTATTTGAAATCAGACCCACTAATGGTAGGCTCACCAAGTCAAAGATTCATGCATTTGCCCTCATTCCGCCGACTTCCGAGTGATTGTATTTTCAAAGTCACTTGTGAAGTGTAGCCTTGGTAATCGGGATTTAATGCGGTTTTATAGTATAAATCGATGCTTTAAAACTTTAAATTGATGAGTCTGTTGTATCGAAAGTTTAATTAAAAGTGCTCTAATAACAATAAATTAGTGCTATTGTGGAGAATAAAATGCAGTCAAATCTAGCTCAACTCAATAATAAAGACCATAAAAATACCAAGTTGAAGGTCAATCAAAACTTCAATCATTTGGCTAATCACCATATTGCGCCAGTGATTATGCATGAAATTCCAAATGCGGCTTCTGATTTACCGGTTGTTTTTGTTAAAAACTCAGAAAATGACGATTTTTTATGTGTAGCATTACTGGGATTGAAAGAAGGTGAAAACCTTTTAGTTAAAGAGGGCGTTTGGCAAGGACCATTTATTCCTGCCGGCTATACGCATTATCCTTTAGCACTAGTGCCTCATCCAGAAGATCAAAATAAGTATTCGATTACGATTGTTACAGATAGCGAAGCTGTGAGTGAATCGGAAGGTGAAGCGCTGTATGATGAGGAAGGTAAAGAAACCGAATATTTATCCAAGCGCCGTCGTACGCTGGAAAATTATTATCAGTGTGCAGTGTTGACTCGCAATTTCATTAAGATGTTACAAGATCTGGAGTTGCTTGAAGAGCAAGGTTTCTCGTTTGAAGTTGGTGAAGATAAGCGAAATATTACTGGCGTTTATGTGGTCAACGAGAAAAAACTTAACGAGCTGTCTGATGAACAATTTCTGGATCTACGTCAAAAAGGTTTATTAGCCCCCATTTATGCCCACCTGATTTCACTTAAACAAACTCAGCGTTTAGTTGGTCGAATCGCCACCAAATAAATTACAAATTGTCATAAAGATGCCAAATTTACCCGTTAAATTTGGCATTAAAAGTGACAATAATGTTGTATCTGGTTATTAGATAGTCGGTATAGATGTAATTTTTTAATTACATCATGTTCATTTGTAATATAACCGTCACATTTCATTCATATAATCGTCACAATATCTCAATAACATGATTGCGCTTATTAAATATGTCCATACTATGGGGAAACTAATGAAACTATTACCAATGGCTTTAATCTTAGCGGCAGCTTCAAGTAGTCTGCTTGCTGCTGGACGCGATACAATCAGTGTTGTTGGATCATCAACGGTATATCCTTTTTCAACCGTTGTTGCCGAGCGTTTCGGTAAAAGTACCGAATTCAAAACGCCTAAAATCGAATCAACAGGAACTGGTGGCGGAATGAAATTGTTCTGCTCAGGAACTGGTATCGATACGCCTGACATGTCAAACGCTTCTCGTCGCATGAAAAAGAGCGAATTTGAAATGTGCCAAAAGAATGGTGTTACCAGTATTACCGAAGTATTGGTTGGTTATGATGGAATCGTCATTGCTAATTCAAAAGAAGCCAATCAACTACAAATTACTCGTAAAGAATTATTTTTGGCTTTAGCTAAGAGAGTACCTGCACAAGATGGCAGCGAAAAATTAGTTGAAAACCCCTATAAAACTTGGAATGAAATCAATCCAAAATTACCTGCACATAAAATTGAAGTTTTAGGTCCTCCGCCGACTTCTGGTACTCGTGATGCATTCGCTGAGCTGGTTTTAGAAGGTGGTTGTAAATCTTACAGCTGGATTAAAGCTATCAAAAAGAAAAATAAGAAAGAATACAAAGAAATTTGTCATTCAGTTCGTGAAGATCATGTTTATATTGAAGCGGGTGAGAACGACAACCTGATTGTTCAAAAATTAAGTGCTAATCCTAAAGCTTTAGGTATTTTTGGATTTAGTTTCTTGGATCAAAATTCAGACAAGTTACAAGGATCAATTGTTGACGGTAAAGCACCTTCATTTGAAGCTATCGCAGACGGTTCTTATCCAGTATCTCGTCCACTTTACTTCTACGTTAAAAATGCACACGTTGGTAAAGTTCCAGGTATTAAAGAGTTTTTAACCGAGTACACTAGCGAAGCGGCAATGGGTGATGAAGGATACCTGTCAGATAAAGGATTAATTCCGCTGGGTGGTGATACTTTAAAAGAAATTAGAAAGAACGTTTTATCTTTAAAAGAGCTTTCACTTTAATATTAGCTCTAAAAAATAAAAATAAATTTGGGATGGCTTCATGAGATGCTGTCTCAAATTTTTTTGGGATTGATTTATGACATCATCGACTTTGATATTTGCTGTATTGTTCCTTGCTCTGTTAAGTTATTGGTACGGGATGCACCGCGCAATTCAGGTTGCCGGAGGAATAACCAAAGTAAAAAAACTGGTGTCATTACCACGTCAATTTGGTTTGCTCACTGCATTATGGTGTGGTGTTCCAGCATTAATCACATTGGTGATTTGGAGTTCTTTCGAAAGCAACGTTATTAACTGGCTATTGGTTAATCAGCTACCACAAAGTATTCAAGAGCTCTCCCGTGCAGAACTCAGTCTGTATTTAAATGATATAAAAATTCTCTCACAAGATTCTCAACTGGCAGAAACTTTTGCAGGTAACGTAACTGATCCTAAATTCATTGCCGCGCAGCACATGCAGCAACTGGTTACCAATGCAAGCTGGATGAAAAGTGCGATGATTTTTCTCATATGTATTACTGCGGTGTTGTATATTGTCAGTCGCTACAATACTGAATTTCAAGCCCGGGTTGCCATTGAAAAAATCGTTTTACGCATTTTAGTTGGCTGTTCTGTTATCGCCATACTGACCACACTTGGTATTGTATTGTCAGTACTTTTTGAATCCATCGTTTTTTTTAGTGCGGTTCCTCCTTGGGAGTTCTTATTTGGTCTTGAGTGGAGCCCGCAAACTGCTATGCGTGCGGATCAGGTTGGGTCTTCAGGGGCATTTGGTGCCATTCCTTTATTTGCTGGCACAATGCTGATTACTTTGGTTGCCATGTTGATGGCTGTGCCTGTTGGCCTGATGACCGCAATATACTTGTCACAATATGCCTCAGAAAGGTTACGCTCTTTTGCTAAACCCATGCTGGAAATTTTAGCGGGTATTCCAACAGTTGTTTACGGTTTCTTCGCGGCGTTAACAGTTGCTCCCTTTGTGCGAGATGCCGGAGAGTACTTTGGGTTAAATGTTGCTTCAGAAAGTGCGCTAGCTGCGGGGTTGGTCATGGGGGTTATGATTATCCCGTTTGTTTCCTCTTTGTCAGATGACGCCATTAATGCTGTTCCCAAGGAATTAAAAGAAGGTTCCCTTGGCATGGGCGCAACCATGTCAGAAACGATCAAAAAAGTTCTGCTGCCCGCGGCTTTACCAGGTATTGTTGGTGCTTTTCTACTAGCTATCTCGCGAGCGATTGGTGAAACCATGATTGTTGTAATGGCGGCTGGGATGGCAGCTAATTTAACCGCTAATCCGCTCGACTCAGTGACTACTGTAACGGTGCAAATTGTTGCCTTACTCACCGGGGATCAAGAGTTTGACAGTCCAAAAACATTGGCAGCTTTTGCACTGGGGCTGATGCTATTTGTCACGACTTTGGCACTGAATGTTATCGCACTGAAAATTGTAAGAAAATACCGAGAGCAGTATGACTAATTCCGCTAACCAACAAAATAGCTCACAAGCGAGTAGCTCTATGAATCGTTCAGCGACTACCGAAAAAGTAAAACGAAGTCTGACGCGTCGTCATCGCAATGAAACCATTTTTAAAACGGCGGGATTACTTTCGGTTAGTTTAGGTTTTTTACTCGTTTTCAGTTTAATTTCCGATATTGTGGTGAAAGCGCTTCCGGCATTTCATCAACACTGGGTAAAGTTAGAGATAGACTATCGTGCTGACTGGTTAAATCTGGAATCTTTAGATATTGAAGCATTAAAAAGTGCGGATTATCGTAAAGTGCTCAAAGAGTCATTGAAAGTAATGAATCCCGAGGTTTCTGGCCGACGGGATAAACGCGAATTTGCCAAAATGGTTAGCACAAATGCCGAATTTAGAATTAAAGATGCGTTAATTGCGTCGCCAGAGTTACTTGGAAAAAAAGCACAAGTCTGGGTTAAGCTCGATGATGATATCGATAGTTACTTAAAAGAAGTTGGTGTTAGCGGCGAAGCTGGCGTTAGAGTTAGTGAAAAGCAGGCTAACTGGGTAAAGGGGTGGTATGACGCGGGGCTAATCGAAAAGCGCTGGAATACTGACTTTTTCTCAACGGGAGTGTCGCGAGAACCAGAGCTGGCAGGTGTACAAGGTGCATTAATGGGAACTTTGCTCACCATGATGGTTACTTTACTGCTATCTTTTCCCTTAGGTGTCGCTGCTGCTATTTATCTGGAAGAGTTTGCACCGCAAAATCGCTGGACTGATTTTATTGAAGTCAATATTAACAACTTGGCGGCTGTACCTTCAATTGTATTTGGTTTACTCGGCCTTGCCGTCATAATTAATCTATTTGGATTACCCCGCTCAACCCCGTTAGTTGGGGGAATTGTACTGACCTTAATGACATTGCCCACAATTATTATTGCCAGTCGAGCGTCAATAAAAGCAGTGCCTCCGTCAATCAGAGAAGCCGCTTTAGGACTTGGTGCATCGAAAATGCAAGTTGCGTTTTCCCATGTCTTGCCAATGGCAATGCCGGGAATTATTACCGGTACTATCATTGGTATGGCTCAAGCGCTTGGAGAAACAGCCCCGCTATTGATGATCGGTATGGTTGCCTTTATAGTAGATGTACCTGGCGGTGTGTTGGATCCTGCTACGGTAATGCCTGTGCAGATATTTTTATGGGCGGATAGCCCCGAAAGAGCATTTGTTGCAAAAACTTCTGCAGCAATACTAGTGCTTTTAGGATTTTTAATGATTATGAACTCTTCCGCAGCGTTTCTGCGCAAGAAATTTGAAAAGCGCGTGTAGGTTAGCATGATGAAAGATATAGCTTTTTCCGACAATCTCATCTCTCAGGATATCGAGGTGGGTGAAACAGTAGGTAATGTGTTTGCTGAAGATGCCAAAATGTCGATGCGAAATGTCAACGTTTATTATGGTGAAAAACAAGCAATCAATAATGTCAGTCTCGATTTAGCCAGAAACCAGGTAACCGCTTTGATAGGCCCGTCTGGATGTGGTAAGTCGACTTTTTTGCGTTGTTTAAATCGTATGAATGATACGATTCCAATTTGTCGAGTAACCGGCGACTTGTTACTTGAAAGCGAAGATATTTACGCAAAAAATCTTGATCCGGTTTTACTGAGAGCGAGAGTTGGGATGGTTTTTCAAAAGCCAAATCCATTTCCGAAATCAATTTATGAAAATGTTGCTTACGGTCCCAAAATTCACGGATTAGCGGCCAATAAAGCAGAATTAGATGAAATTGTTATTAACAGTTTGCAGCGCGCAGGTTTGTTTCAAGAGGTTAAAGACCGATTGGATGCACCTGGAACCGGACTTTCGGGTGGTCAGCAACAACGACTTTGTATCGCTCGAACCATTGCTGTTAGTCCTGAAATTATTTTGATGGACGAACCCGCATCTGCATTGGACCCAATAGCGACTGCGGTTATTGAAGAGTTAATTGATGAGCTGAAAGAAAAATATACCATTGCTATCGTTACCCACTCTATGCAGCAAGCTGCAAGGGTTTCGCAAACAACGGCTTATTTCCACATGGGACAACTGGTTGAAATGGGCAAAACTGAACAAATATTTACCAATCCTCAGCACACCTTGACAGAAAACTATATCACTGGCCGTTTTGGGTAAGGAGGTTTAAGTGGAAAACGATTTACATTTAACACAACATATTTCTAAGCGATTTAACGAAGAGCTTGAAGAAGTCCGTAACCAGGTACTTAAAATGGGCGGCCTGGTCGAGCAGCAGGTTCGACAAGGGCTTACCAGTCTTCTCAACTCTGATCTGACGCTGGCACAACATGTGGTCGATGACGATGTTAGAGTCAATCAAATGGAAGTTGATATTGACGAAGCCTGTACTCAGATTTTGGCCAGACGCCAACCTGCCGCGAGTGATTTGCGCTTGATGGTGAGTATTATTAAAACCATTACTGATTTAGAAAGAATTGGTGATGAAGCGGTAAAACTTGGTAAGAATGCGCGTAAGTTATCCGATGATGGAAGAAATGCCCGTCAATATATTGAGTTAAGACATCTGGGTGAGCATGTCATTGAAATCCTTAATAAAGCTTTAACCGCTTATGCTCGAATGGATGTTGCTGCGGCTTTGGAAATTATTAAAAGTGATCGAGTAATTGACGAAGAGTTTGATAACATTTCACGCTTACTGATTACAAAAATGATGGAAGATCCCAGAGAAATCAAAAACGCACTTCGAATTTCCTGGTGTGCCAGAGCTCTTGAGCGTGTTGGTGATCATACAAAGAATATTTGTGAATATATTGTATATTTGGTAAAAGGCAAAGATGTTCGACATACTAGTGTCGAAGAAATTCATCGTAAAATTACCGACTTTAGTTAAGTTGCATTCCAGGTTTATGCTATCAGTTTTGATAGGTTAAACTTGAAACTTGCTAATTAAATAGATTGGCAAATAAAACTTAAAGCAGCGTAGAATGCGATTCTACGCTGCTTTTTTTGTGGTTTTAATTGCGTCTTAATATTTGAAGAAATGCGTCTTGAACAGCCTGCTTATTCAGTTTGATGACAACAGCATGAAAAAAATGATTGTTTAAATAAATGATGATGATTTATTTAAACCTGCTTTATCTCGTCTTAGTATAGTTGCTGGGCATTATTTATTGACTTGTATAAACTGCCCCGCAGTCGAATCAAGGAAATAATTGAGCATGTCAAAAACGGAATCATCCTGCAGCAAAATATTGTTTTGTACAATCGCTGCTTTTATTATTTTGGGATTGTACAGCCCTATTGGTAAAACTCACTCTTCGGTTATGCCGAATTTTGACTATAAGACAACTTATCCACTTTTTAATTATACGGATTCATTGACTATTCAGTCTGAGAAAGCAGAAAAATATCAGCAAGTGGTTTCTTATCAAGCGCAATCAAATCCATTGGCAGTTGAAAAGTTAAAACATCGTATCACGTTGCTATTTAAAAAATATCAAGACAAAATTTATCGATTCGAAGATCGTAGCAGCTACTTTACGATTGATCCTCGGTTACGAGTAAAGTTGGGTGTTGATTTGAACTTTAGTGGAATAATTATTCCATCATCAGAAACACGCATTGTCAATGTGAGCAGACGTTATATTGGCGAAATTGTTGAGGGTGGTAATATCAATGTTAGCTCAGATAGCCAGGTTTTTTATCGAGATTTCTTGGTTAGTATTCAATTTGAAACAACAGAGTTTGTCGAGACTAAACGAATAGTTAAGCGACATTCTCTAGCATTGGGTAAATCATTAAAGCTAAATTTTTATCGTGATAATATTTTTTATAATGTAAAACGCGAGTCGGTATTGGTCGAGGGGCTCGCGGAGACCTTTGCTAACTATCGTATTTATCAAGCTGAATTGTTGGATAACACACTGCGCAAACGAAATTCATTTCGTAGCGCAGTCAATCAAAAGTAACATAGTGATTTATAAGTCGTGTAGTTAATCAAAAATAGGGGTTTAATTTAGCGCAAGTCGTTTAAATATCCTGTGCATTATCAATCACGATAGTAAGTTTGCTGAAACCGCTGACAGTATTTAACTAATCCCTGGTGTTGTTTGGCTAAGCTATTAAAAGAATTATCCAGCTCAGCTAAAATAAATTCGGCAAGGAATGCATAAACAGTGGCATCTAAAGAGCAAGGTTTATCACCAAAGATAAAAGGTTTTTCGCCAATTAAATCTGCTAGAGCCTGAAATGAACGTGCCGTAATATGTTCGATTTCATTGCGTGAATGGCGTGAAATCCCCTGATTGTGTAAGGTTTTTAAAACACCTTTACGTGCAACATTCGGTAAGATTTGTTTAATGGGAAATGGAAACTTACCAAAAAATGCTTGCTTAACCTGGGGCCAGGTTTTTTCACAATACCAGCGAGAATACACCAAAATAAAATATAAGTTTTCATCAAGAGACTTAGTGATTAAATAAGCCGTAGCTTTTTGCTCATCAGTCAGATGGGCATCTAACTGTACATCATAATAAGATTCGAGGTACTCAAGAATAAACTGCGAATCTGCAACCGTTTTATTATTGTCTTTAATGAAAGGCAATTTACCTTTGGGCGCACGTCTGGAATTAGTTAATGCCGGTTTTACCGCGAATTCAATATTGGCTAAACGCAAATAGGCATCGACCTTTAAAACAAAAGGACTGGGATCAGGCATACCCAGATACGAACCAAAAGTATAGAGTGTTAACATAAATACTCCTTGAGCATAAAGCTGGACCAAATTTTAGGTGCTAGTGTAATACGCCTGACAATAATATGTCAGGTGTAAAGCGTTGAATTAGTGTTAAATGCTTTATTTAAATTTTACCCGTATTTGTCTGCTCTAACCGCTAGTGATGAGTTGTATTACTATTAACCTGCTGGCTTGCTTTTTGATGGGCTTTAATTTCAAATTCGCTAAACTGAAATTGATCCAGACAAAACTCACATTTAATTTCGATAAACCCTTCTTCACTTAAAATTTCGTTTATTTCACTTTTGGGCAGAAGATTCAACGAGTCGAGCATCTTTTGCTGACTACAACTACACACAAAATGCACCTCGTTTACCGATAAGTACTGAACGCTCTCTTGATGAAATAGGCGATGAAATAATGTCGCAGCACTTTCGCTGAGTGCTTCAGCTTGGCTTAAAGTTGAGGCCAAATAACCCAAGTGCTCAAAAGATTTTTCGTCCTGCATATCCGGTAAGGCTTGTAATAGCAAACCACATGTTTGCGTTTCATTGGTAAATATCCATATACGAGTTGCCAACTGTTCTGATTGCATAAAATAATTTTCGACACATTGAGTAAGCGTTTCTCCATCAAGAGGTACAATACCCTGATAGCGTTTACCTTGAGTGGGTTCAATCGTAATGGCCAGGTGACCTTGTGAAACGATATCTTTAAAACAAAAGTCGGTGAAATCTGTTTCTTCATCAAAACGAGCCAACCCTCGATAGTCGAGTTCGTGTGTTGTTTGCACAATGAGCATTTTTAATGGACCCGAAGACTGAAGCTGAAGTGACACTCGCCCTTCAAATTTTAAACTTGTCGCTAATAGCGCATTGATAGTTGCTGCCTGAAATAAAAGGTCGGCAATAAAAGGGGGATATTGATGGCCGTTAATTAGTCTTTGGGCCGACTCTTCGAGCTTGACCAGTTGACCTCGAATACCATCATTATCAAATAAAAATCGGTGAATTGTATCGCTCATAAGGTTAGATAAATTTCAAATTTAAGGTGGAGTAGTGGGTGCGTTAAGCTTTGGTGGAGCATTATAGCGGTGTCTGTCGGGTTGACCAACTGTAAAATCTATCTAACCTTAACTGATTTAGAATGCTAGGCTATTCTATTAGGATTATTAATCCTAACATAGAGTAAATGAATATAAGGCAGTAAATATAAGCTAAATCAATATAAGTAAAGAATAATAAGTCAAATAGTTAATACAGGTGCGCTGATGCGTTTTAGTTGGAAACAGGGCGCTTTAAGTTGCCAGTGCCCTGTATAGCAAATTTAAGCGGCTTTGCTGTCAGTACTTTCAAAAATTTTATCTGCAGATGAAGCGATAAATCCCTTAAAAATTTCGCCGTTCGCCATCTTGTGCCGTTGTGCAAATTCATAGAAACAACTGGGTATTTGTTTTTTGCAATCACTGAAGGTTACCTCAACCGAATTAGCCATGGTTGATGACTGCTCCAGAAAAGAGGCGGGTGTCCCTTTAATTTCACCACCAGAAGTATTCAATGCAAATCCATTGTCCTTTAAAAATTGATTAACAGCTGAAATGTTCTCAAACTGTGTCAAATGATTGATTGAAACTGTAAAATGATTTGGTCTGAATCCAAAGGCCGCAACCCAAGCTGCATATTCACTTTCGGCTAACAGTTTTTGATAGGTTTCGTAGCTAATTTCCCAGTGACGTCCGGAGTATAAGAAGTCTGGTTGCGCGATAACAGACATATCCATTTGTGAAACTAACTCTGCAATTATTGATTGGACTGTTGCCGAAAACTCTTCAACTTTGAGTTCACTGATAAAAACCAGTGGCATATCGGGGTGAGTAAAGTGTTGGGCACGTAGTTTCTTTTGAGCAAAATCATATTCACCTGCAGACTGGTATCCTGCGTTAATTAATGGTTTAGCAATTTCTTCTACGGTTAGTCCCGGTACACCATAAGTTCTCAAGGCAACGTGATCATTAACAACCGTATCTTTTTGCTCAAATAATTGGAATATTTTTAATGCATCTGGATTGAGTGCCAAGTAATCTTGCCACATATTTTCAAAAAGCTGTTCAATATTTTGTTGATTTGCCATAGTCGGTTATCTCTGAAAAATGTCTTTAAAAACAACTGTAAACTTGAATTTGCGGTGCACTATAGCTATTTTTTAGCTAAAGGAATATTATTGTTTTCTGATATTAGATATAGGTTTTTGTTATGGATTTGCGTGAGCTTAGGTATTTTGAAGCGGTTTATGAACAGGAAAGCATTAGTGCCGCTGCTAAACATAGTTTTGTATCGCAGCCATCGATTTCTGCAGCAATTCAAAGTCTGGAACAATATTTGGGCGAAGCGCTGTTTATAAGGCATGCTCGAGGGGTCAGTGCAACTGAGGCAGGGCACCGTTTGTATCCTTTATCGAAGCAGTTAACTGGACAGGCCAAGTCAATTAAACAAATCTTTCAGCAAAAAGCGGCAATACGACCTTTCCGTCTAGGTGTCGTTGCTGCTCTAGGTGCATCTCGAATGAGTCATCTAATCAAAGAAATTATAGATTCTGTCGACGGGTTAGAGCTGACCTTGGTTGACCCCGAAAAACGCTCATGTGATGCTCGTATCATCGCTGCTAATATGCTCCGCCCTCAAGAAACCTTTTTACCTTTTTGGCAAGATGAGTTTCTAATGGCGTTACCTCCGGGGCATCCGCTTAGTTATCAGAGCGAATTGGCGTTATCAGATCTGGATGGACTAAATTTTATTTTTAGAAGCCCTAGTCTGGTGACTCGAGATTTAATGCGGGCGATTGAGCCGATGGGAATAAAAATGAATATTCGCGCTAGAATTCGGACCGTTGAATATGCGGTAGAATTGGTCGGAGCGGGCGTTGGCGCGGCATTAGTTCCGAATCATCCGAGTTTTTATCATTCGCAGCAACTTAAGCTGTTACCCGTCGCGGGTATGACGTTCTTACGTACAATCGGGCTGGCTTATGTGGCTAATGACACGGTTCAACGGCGAGGACCTACTGATGTCTGCGCTGATAGCCTGGGTGAAATTAAAGGTGAGATGCTCAATGAAACAAAATATGAAGTACTTGATTCAATTATCAATATTTGCAAGATAAATCGACAAATTGATTAGTGGTTGCGGGATGTTTTTATTTGGCTACTACTGAAACCGGGCTGATTTTTTTGGGGCTAACAACACTATCAATTATGCGTACTTGCTAATAAAAAATACCCCTGGTACGCAATGACTCAGGGGTATTTATCGAAGTGAAATAATCTTAATTAAAGATTATTTCTTCGCATTTCTTTCTTTTGCTTCTGCAATTACGGCTTCAGCAACACTGTTTGGACAAGGCAGGTAGTGTGAGAATTCCATTGAGAATTGACCACGACCAGAAGTCATTGTACGTAAGTGCCCAATGTAACCGAACATTTCAGCCAGTGGAACATCTGCTTTAATACGTACGCCAGTTACACCTGCTTCTTGTGATTTAATCATGCCTCGACGACGGTTTAAGTCACCAATAACATCACCAACATGATCTTCTGGTGTGAACACGTCGACTTTCATAATTGGTTCAATTAATTGTGGTCCCGCTTTTGGCATTGATTGGCGGAATGCACTTTTGGCTGCAATTTCGAAAGCAATCGCACTTGAGTCAACTGCGTGGAATCCACCGTCAAATAATTCAACTTCAACATCTTGAACTGGGAATCCAGCCAAAACACCTTCGTTCATCATTAATTGGAAGCCTTTCTCAACAGCAGGCCAGTATTCACGAGGAACGTTACCACCAACAACTTTAGATTCAAATTTGAATCCAGTGCCTGGCTCGGCAGGTCTGATTCGATAATCGATTTTACCAAACTGACCAGAACCACCAGATTGTTTCTTATGTGTATAGCTATCTTCAATCATTTGCGTGATTGTTTCGCGATAAGCAACTTGAGGTTGACCAACTTCTAGCTCAACGCCGTAAGTACGCTTTAAAATATCAACTTTGATATCGAGGTGAAGTTCACCCATTCCTTTTAAGATGGTATCACCGGTTTCTTCATCAGTTTCAACCTGGAAGGTTGGATCTTCTGCAACCATTTTACCAATTGCAATCCCCATCTTCTCGCTGCCACCTTTATCTTTTGGTTTAACTGCAATTGAGATTACTGGTTCAGGGAAAACCATTGGCTCTAGTGTACATGGTTTATTGGAATCACACAGTGTATGTCCAGTTTGAACGTTTTTCATACCAACTACGGCAATGATATCACCTGCCTGGGCTTTATCCAGTTCGGTTCGCTCATTAGCATGCATTTCAACCATACGGCCAATACGCTCAGTTTTACCCGTGAATGAGTTAAGGATTGTGTCACCTTTCTTCATAACACCAGAGTAAATACGGATAAAGGTTAAGGCACCAAAACGGTCGTCCATTATTTTAAAAGCCAATGCTCTTAACGGCTCGTCAGCAGAAACGGTAGCAACTTCACCTGTTTCATTACCTTCTTCGTCGGTTAATGGCTGTGGTTCAACTTCAGTTGGTGAAGGCAAGTAATCAACAACTGCGTCCAAAACTAATTGAACCCCTTTGTTCTTAAACGCACTACCACAGTAAGTTGGGAAAAATGCCAAGTCACGTGTTCCTTTACGAATACAACGCTTAATATCTTCTATTGAAGGCTCTTCACCTTCCAGATATTTTTCCATCAATTCGTCGTCTTGTTCAACCGCAGTTTCAATTAACATTTCACGATATTCAGCCGCTTTTTCTTTCATGTCGTCCGGAATATCTTGTACTTCGTAGTTTTCAGGTAAACCGGTATTATCCCAAACGAATGCTTTTTGGCTCAATAGATCAACAACACCAACAAAGTCGTCTTCAATTCCGATTGGCAGTGTCATGACCAGAGGATTTGCCCCAAGTACATTTTCAACTTGTTTTACCACACGGTAGAAGTCTGCACCCATACGGTCAAGTTTGTTGACGAAGATAATGCGTGCAACTTCTGAATCGTTAGCATAACGCCAGTTGGTCTCAGATTGAGGTTCTACACCACCACTACCACAAAATACACCGATACCACCGTCCAATACTTTTAATGAACGGTACACTTCAACTGTAAAGTCAACGTGTCCAGGGGTGTCGATGATATTCATTCGATGGTCTTTCCAGAAACAGGTAGTCGCAGCTGACTGGATGGTAATACCACGCTCTGCTTCCTGTTCCATGAAGTCAGTAGTTGACTCACCGTCGTGTACTTCACCTGTTTTGTGGATCTTACCGGTAAGCTTTAAAATACGCTCGGTCGTCGTGGTCTTACCCGCGTCAACGTGAGCGAAAATGCCTATGTTTCTGTATTTAGATAAATCAGCCATTGTTCTACTCTATGTCTTAAAAATAATTCTAATGAAAGTGGTAAATTCGTGGCGCATATGCGAAAGGCGCGCATTATACACTAGATAAAAGCTCTCGGCTATTTGGATTATGCATAAAATTTAAACAAAGTTCTGCCAAACTTAAATCCGTATAATTAATGACCTTTACAAGGTATTAAAATAACTTGAATATATTTTAAGGAGTTAAGCTAGGGTTTCCCATATAAAGGTCTTGGCTAAAAGTAAGCATTTACTTTTAGCTGCCTTCTGCATTAGGGTTGTAGTCATGAATATTTTTAAATCGATGGATTGCTCTGCGCTGCTTTTTGTCGGGTTTGCGCTGCGTAATAGGCGCTGCCATCTTGCGCATCATGGTCATCTGTTCGCGTTTTTCAATACTCTCAGGTGTTTCTTCATATAAGGTTTGAGCAATTTTTGCCGGCCCCCGTTGTTCAGAAAGCTCCTTAACGACTACCGTTTTTTCATCAAATCCCTGCCGCAGTTTAATTGTGTCGCCAATCTGTATAATCTTACCAGGTTTAGGCTTTTGTCCTTCACAATGAACTTTTCCGCCTTCAATCGCGGCTTTGGCAATTGCTCGGGTTTTATAAAAGCGACACGCCCAAAGCCATTTATCTAATCGAATTTTATTAGCTAGTTTACGCTCTTGTGACATCTTTCCTGCTTCTAATCAAAAAATTACAATCTCATAAATTATTTTGGTATCCTTTGAACCCTTTTCAACAATTTATGCGTTTGTATCGCTAAATTGACGCCATATAACGAATATTGGCCTATGAAAATGCAAATATTCACATTTGAATGACTACATTTGTAGTATTCTTCCGTGTTAAATTGGCAAAACAAGTATAATTAAGAACAATCATTATACGAACTCATCGACAAAAAGGTAGTTTTTCCTGTAGGACAAAAATACTGAAGCATGAATTCACCGTCAGTTTGGTTTATCTCTGTTTAAATCATAACTGTTAATTTATGGTAATCGGTTATCGCCTCGGCGGATAAATGCGAGTCGAGAGTTGGTGTAACAATTGAGTTGGCACAATTAAGTCAACTTAATAATAAAAGTGAGCTAAATAAAATTAAGCTTAATAATTTTTGCAAATGCGCTATCGGCTATTAGTAACAAAGTGTTTTAGACAAGCTTTTGTTGCATAAAATAATTTATAGTGCAGTGTAATTTGTAATGTGAGTATCATTGTTTAACTATTTAGTAGTTAATTAGAAAGTGTTCTAATTAATCTGTAAATAGTAACGAGCAAAAACACAGATTGTCTGATTAAATCAGCCTGATTGGCTGATTTTTCAGGATTCGAGCTTGTTTATTGTGTAGTACTATGATTTATTCTAAGAGAATAAATTGACTATCGCTGTTATGGCATTGACATCAATAAGATGGAAGAAATGAGTTTTTCTAAGTTTACATCAGCAGACTGGTATAAAAATTACAATAACTGGTTACCTTGGGCGCAATGGCTTGGAGGGATTATTGTTGTCATTTTTCTGGCGAAAATATTCTGGCTTTGGGCTTTATATTTCACTATGCCCTCTGAATTTAAACCAATTAAAGTGATGCCTGCGAATTCTGCTAGCTCGACCCGTAGTATTGATATTTCTAAAGTTGTGAATATGAACCTGTTTGGCGCCATAATTGAACAGGTTGTAGAGGTCAAACCGGTAGTTGAAAATGTTGTTGAAACTAGCCTCAATTTAAAGCTACGCGGTATTTATGCCGCCGATACTGTTGAAAAAGCAAACGCAATTATCGAGGATGATCGCGGCAAACAGGAAGTTTATTTCATTGGCGAAAAGCTTAAAGTCAGTGGCCGGGTTTATTTGCGTCAGGTTTACGCTGACAGGGTTATTCTAGAAACTAATGGACGTAGAGAATCTCTAACTCTCGAACAACCTGAGCTGGTAATAAAAACGACTAGTTCACCTTACAGTAAAGCACCACCTTCTTTACCCACTAAAGATTCACCAAGAAGAACAAAAGTAGACGATAAACGTAAAGATGATCGTTTAACCGAAAAGCTCAGTGAATACCGAAATAAACTATCCAGTGATCCACAAAGTGTTGCCGACATTATTAGTGGGCAACCACACTATGTAAACGGCGAGCTTCAAGGGTTCCGTATTCAGCCTGGAAAAGATAAGCGTTTATTTCAAGAGCTTGGGTTAAGAAGAAATGATATTGTGACATCGATAAATGGTGTTGGATTAACCAATATTCAAGATGCGATGAGACTCATGGGTGACATGCAGTCATTTAAAGAAATGAGCGTTGAAATTCAGCGTGGTAACCAGCAGTTAAACATTTTAGTGAATTTAAATCAAAACGTAGGACGTAAATAGTGCAACCGGTAACACACATAAAAAAGAAAAACTTCAGGACCAGTCGCTTGCTGAGTATGGCATGCGGATTGTTTTTTGGGGCTCTCTTTATATCTCCAGGTACATTTGCGGCAAAAGCCACCTTAAACCTTAAAGATACCGATATTGAGGTATTTATAGAGAGTGTCAGCCGGATAACCGGAAAAACTTTTATACCGGATCCACGTGTTAAAAATAAGAAGGTAACCGTTATTTCTCAGCACGAAATGGATGAAGATGAAATTTTTGCGCTATTTTTGAGCGTCCTGCAAGTGCATCAGTTTTCGGCGGTTGAAGTCAATGGCTACTATAAAATTGAACAGCTACAGTCAGCAAAACAGGATGCCGTGCCTGTTTATACTGAAAAAACAGCAAATAAATATAAGGGTGATCAATTAGTTACCCGTGTGATCAAGGTGGATAATATCGACGTGGGTCAATTGGTGCCACTATTACGGACCCTAATTTCGACGCAAGGGCACATGGCACAGTACAAACCAACTAACGTTATGGTTATTCATGATACTGCGGCCAACTTGGAGCGTATTGTAAAAATCATACGTCAGATTGATAAAGAGAGTAACGAAGAAATAGAAGTTATTCCACTTGAGCATGCATCCGCGTCGGAAGTTGTTCGAATTTTGGAAAGCCTCGAAAAACAAGCTGGGCAGTCAAAAGGGCCTTCTGAGAGTGTTCCGCGGTTTGTTGCTGACGAAAGAACCAATAGCATTTTACTGAGTGCCGATAGCAAGACATCGCTACGTTTACGGGCTTTGATTGCTCAGTTAGATTCTGAAATCAGTAATAGCGGGAATACCAAAGTTATTTACCTGAAATATGCAGATGCTGAAGAAATTGCCACTTTATTAGAAGGGGTTGGTGAATCGATTGAAAGTGAGACGCAGGATAAAGCTCAGCCTCGTCGTCAGGCTCGCGGCAGCAACAAAGCTTACTCAATAAAAGCGCATGCAGAAACCAACTCTTTAGTCATTACTGCTGCACCTGACATTATGCGTTCATTTGAATCAGTTATTTCGCAACTGGATTTACGCCGTAAACAAGTTCATGTTGAGGCAATTATTGTTGAAATTGCTGATTCAAAAGTTAAAGAGCTGGGCGTGCAATGGGCCACTGAAGCCGGTTTGGTTAATTTTACAAATAGTTCGCCATCAATTGCCCAGGTTGGTGCTGGTGTTTTAGCTAAACGCGGTATCGATCAAGGAAAAACAACAACTGTTATCGACGGCAATATTGTGACCGAAGATCGTCCTAGTAACGGTGATAACGGCGCACTTCTGGGACAGGTGTTGTCCGGTGTTACGGGGGCGTTATTTGGTTTTACCGACGACAAATCTTGGGCGGGTCTGTTAAAAGCGCTTGCCACCGATACTGACTCAAATGTCCTTTCAACACCTAGCTTAACTACGCTTGATAATCAGGAAGCTTCAATCAGTATTGGTCAGGAAGTACCTATCATTACTGGCTCAACACTAGGTGGAAACAATCAAAATCCATTTAATACCATTCAGCGAAAAGATGTCGGTATCAAACTAAAAATTACACCTCAAATTAATGAAGGTAATGCTGTTTTGCTGGAAATTGAACAAGAAGTTTCCAGCATTGCTGGTGCAACTGAAGCGGATATTGTGACGAATAAACGCCAGATTAAAACCAGTGTACTTGCAGGTAATGGCCAAACTATCGTATTAGGTGGTCTGATTGACGACAATATTCAAGAAAGTGCACAAAAAGTGCCGGTTTTGGGGGATTTACCATTACTCGGCAGCTTGTTCTCTTCAAAAGCAACCAATAAGGTTAAGCGAAATCTGATGGTATTTATTCGACCATCAATCATCAGTGATGCCGCTGGTTTCGATGATATCAGCTCGCGCAAATATAACTTTATTCGTGCACAGCAATTAAATTGGCAGCAACGCGGTGTTTCGCTGATGCCTAGTGCTGATTCTGCTTTGTTACCTGACTGGAATGAAAGACTGGCATTGCCTCCGTCTTATGACGAAACTATGAAAAACTATGAGCAAGATTTAAAACAGCAAGCTGAGTCAGTTGAAAGTGAGAATGAAAAAGACAAAGACAATGACGATGCTGCCACCGAATCAAAAGACTAGGTAAATATCATGTCGGTTAGCGAGTTTATTCAACAAGAAGAAATAGCTGAATCTTTGTCTGAAGGCGTTGAGTTAGCGTCTGATGGCGAGCATGAGCAAGCAGGTAGTGGAAAACTGCCTTTTGCTTTTGCTAAACGCCACGGGATCATTATTCGTGTTAAAAATAAAGATAATAATGCTCAGTTACAGCAAGAAGTTGTCGCAGTAATCAAAAAAGAAACTGAACTTGCGGCTATGGCGGAAACTCGGCGTTTTGCTGGTGGTAAACTGAAGTTTGAGCAAGTAACTCAAGAACAGTTTGAAGCAATTTTAGGTGAGGTTTATCAAGACAACTCTGGTGAAGCGATGGCTGCAATGGAAGATATTGGTGAAGATATCGATCTGTTTCAGCTAGCTGAAGAATTACCACAAACAGAAGATTTGCTTGAAGCTGACGACGACGCCCCCGTTATTAAATTAATTAATGCCTTGTTAACCGAATCGATCAAAATGAATGCATCAGATATTCATATTGAAACCTTTGAAAATGATATGAAAGTGCGGTTTCGAGTTGATGGTGTTTTACGTGAAATTTTATCTCCCAGTAAAAAGCTGGCGCCTTTATTGGTTTCGCGTATCAAGGTTATGGCCAAGCTCGATATAGCAGAAAAGCGGATCCCTCAAGACGGTCGAATTGCATTAAAAATCGCTAATCGTGGCGTTGATGTGCGGGTTTCCACCATTCCATCAAGTCATGGTGAACGAGTGGTATTACGTTTACTTGATAAACAGGCTGGGCGACTTGATTTTTCTCACTTGGGAATGTCGCCGCGGTTGATGCAGGGAATGAGTGATATTTTACATAAACCTCACGGTATTATTCTAGTGACTGGGCCGACAGGGTCTGGTAAGACGACGACTCTTTATGCTGGGCTTACACTGCTCAATCACACTTCGCGTAATATATTAACGGTTGAAGATCCGATTGAGTATTTACTCGAAGGTATAGGTCAAACTCAAGTTAACAGTAAAGTTGATATGACTTTTGCTCGTGGCTTGAGAGCAATATTACGACAAGATCCTGATGTGGTGATGGTTGGGGAAATTCGTGACCTAGAAACCGCACAAATTGCGGTACAAGCCAGTTTAACTGGACACTTGGTACTTTCTACTTTGCATACCAATACCGCCTCTGGCGCGGTGACTCGACTTCAAGATATGGGGATTGAGCCATTTTTGCTTTCTTCCAGTTTGCTTGGTGTGCTGGCTCAACGTTTGGTACGAACTCTCTGTCCTTCGTGTAAACGGGGAGAGCAAGCGAATACCAAAGAGTGTGAATTAATGGGATTTGATGCCTCTAACCCACCCACAATTTATCATGCTGAAGGATGTGCTGAATGTAATAATCTTGGTTATAAAGGACGACAAGGGATATTTGAATTTTTGCAAGTTGACGAAGATATACGTGACATGATCCATAATGGGGCTGGCGAGTTGGATATTGAGCGCCATGCTCGAAAAGCTGGATTTAGTATTCGTGAAGATGGTAAACGCCGAGTTCTTGAAGGCATCACGACTGTTGAAGAAGTTTTGCGTGTGACACGCGAAGATTAAGTGGTGAAGTTGAATGGCTGCATTTGAATATGTTGCGCTCGATCAAGCGGGCAAACAGAAAAAAGGAATTATTGAAGGAGACACGCCGAGGCAGGTTCGTCAGACTTTGCGCGATAAACACTTGATTCCACTTGAAGTTGAAAGTGTTACCGGTACTCAAAAAAATAGAACTTCCAAAGGTAGTGGTTTTTTCAAGACAAAAATCAGCGCTGCCGATTTAGCATTGATTACCCGCCAAATAGCAACACTGGTGAAAGCTGCCATTCCGCTTGAAGAAGCGATCAAGGCAATCGCTGATCAAGCTGAAAAAGCCAAACAACGCAGCATGCTGATGGGAATTCGGGCTCGAGTTGTTGAAGGGCATACTTTGGCTGATGCACTAAGTGAATATCCTGGTGTATTCAATGATTTATATCGCTCGATGGTGGCAGCTGGCGAAAAGTCGGGCCATCTGGATTTGGTTCTGGAAAGACTGGCAGACTATACTGAGTCGCGTCAGGAAATTCAGTCAAAAATTTCTGGTGCACTTGTCTATCCGATTATTCTGACGGTTGTCAGTGTAGGGATTGTGTCTTTTCTATTAGGTTATGTTGTGCCTGAGATTACCGCCAGTTTTACCAAGTCAGGTCAAGAACTGCCCTGGATAACACAAGCCTTATTATCGATGAGTGAATTTGTGATTGATTGGGGATTATGGGTTGTACTGGGTGTCATTTTATTTATTGTTGGTTTTACTCGAATGTTAGTGCGCCCCGCATTCCGTCTGAGCTGGGATCGCTGGAAGTTAAAAGCCTGGGGATTGGGTAAAGTGATTCGTGGAATGAATTCCGCTCGTTTTGCGAGAACGCTGGCTATTTTAAATCAAAGTAGTGTACCGCTACTTGAGGGAATGCGTATTGCTGGTGATGTAATGACCAATGCTGAGCTTAAAAAGGCCGTCAGGGAAGCAACGGTTAAGGTCAGAGAAGGCGCTGGCTTAAAAGTGTCATTACAGCAGTGCGGTTATTTTCCACCAATGATGTTGCATATGATTGCCAGTGGTGAAAACTCCGGTGAACTGGAACAAATGCTGGATCGTGCCGCTGACAATCAAGAAAAACAGTTCGATAATCTGGTAAGTACCATGATGAATATGATTGGCCCAGTCATGATATTGTTGATGGGCTCTTTTGTCTTTGCCATTGTATTGGCAATTATGCTGCCAGTATTCTCTCTTAGTGATACCTTGGCATAAGCTGACAATTGAACAAAAAAGCATATACAGATTAGCTTGAATTTTAGAGATTAGACGACAAATCATCAGCCAAGAATAGACGATTTTGTTAACTGGTTTCGTTAGTAGTGAATAGTAATAGATTAAAACATTCTAAATTGAGGTTTGAAATGAAAAGACAATCGGGATTTTCTTTATTAGAAATACTTGTCGCAATGGCCATTATGGCAATTTTGGGCGGGATAATGGTCAATCAGTTTATGGGACAAACTGAAAAAGCCACATTTGAGCGCTTAAAAGGGGATTTGGCGGTGATTGATTCGGCGCTGATTCAATATCACTCTGATAATTTTTTACTACCAACAACAGAGCAGGGATTAGAAGCCTTAGTCAGTAAACCCAATGACAGTCCTGTACCTAAAAATTATCCGCGCAGAGGCTACTTAAAAGAATTAAACACCGATCCTTGGGGAAATCCTTACCAATACACCTATCCCGGTGAGTTTGGTGAATACGATGTTTATTCACTTGGTGCTGATGGTGAAGAAGGCGGCGACGGTATGGCTGCTGATATTGGAAACTGGAATATTGATGAAGTTATGCAGGCAATGAAAGATCAAAATTGATTTGATTATTCTATCTGCGATTTTATAAGCGAAGCATACAAATTTTATGGAAGCTACAGCCAGTTACAAAGTCCAATCAATCAACACCTTAAATAAAGGTTTTAGTTTGATTGAGATTTTGATCGCTATGGCGATTGCCGCCATGTTGGTTGGAATTGCTATTCCTTACCTGGGCGGCTCTAGTGAAAAATTTGCTAAAGATGAAATCAATCGCTTGCTCGTTGCAATTGAGATGGTACGTGATAAAGCGGTCATTGAGAATCGAGAATTTGGACTGAATATTGATGAAACCGGTTACCGGTTTCTGATTTTATCTGATCCTGATGAACAACAGTCAGCGCAAGGAAAGCGGGGCCGGAGCGGCAAAGATAAGGGAAAAGGTAATGATAGCAACTCTGCAAGCTCATCTTCAGAGAGTTCTACAGATAAAAGTTCTGGTCGAAAAAGTGGCGGCAAAAATCGTCAAAATAATGATGATGACACACCAAAATGGCGCATGATTGAAGATATTCCTGGCTTGGGGCGCTATGATTTTCCATCAGAAGTAGAAGTGAATGTTGCTATCGATGGTGAGCATTTATTTAAGCCAGACGAAGATGATGTGCAAATATTTGAAGAGGATGTCAATATCTTTGAAGATGAAGAAGACGAAGAAATTGAACCGCCTCAGATTTATTTTTTATCATCGGGTGAGCAAAACAAATTTACGCTCGCTGTGTCGGTCAGTGAAGAATTTCAAAGTGGACAAGAAGAAATTCGTTTTTACCGAATTCGTGGAACTTTAAACGGTAAACTGGTGATAGAAGGCCCATTACCAGGCAATATTTATCAAGATATTGAGCGAGACTATACTGACTATCTTGAAGAAGATAAAGAATACAGGGAAGAACTCGAAAGATGATGAATCGTTTGCAAAAAGCAGCGGTAAAGCCTCGTGCTCAACGTCTGAGGTTTTCTGGGAAAGGTTTCACCTTGCTTGAAGTCTTAATTGCAATGGTTATCTTTGGAACAACCGTTGCATTTTTAGTTAGAAATTTGACTGAACAACAGCGCGCGCATACTGATATTGGAGTACGAACTATTGCGCACTGGGTTGCATTAAATAAAATGGCCGAAGTACGTATGGCAGAGCAGTGGCCCGATATTGGCGTAACACGCGGTGATATGGAAATGCGTGACCATAAATGGTACTGGTTACAAACGGTAAGCAATACCAGTGAAAAGCAGTTACGTCAGGTGGAAATAGAGGTTCGCATGGAGCAGGATGATGAAAATCCATCCACCAGGTTTATCGGTTTTATTGCCAATAAGGTGCAAAATGAAAACTCGCGCCTATAAGCAATATGGTTTTACGCTGATAGAGATAATGGTAGCAATGGCTATACTGGCATTAGTTGGTGTTGGTGCCTTATCGTTATTAAATACAGCAACAACAAAAACTGATGCAATCAAGCGAGGCGGAGACAGACTAAACAACGTGATGCGGGCATTTTTATTTATATCAAATGATATGCGCCAGTTAACTGTCCGACAGGTGAGAGATGAGTATGGCGATAAATTGCCAAGTATGAAAAGTGATTTACAATCATCGACCCCCTACTTTCGACTGACTCGGTTAGGAAGACGTAATCCGGCGCAGTTGCCACGTTCTAACCTCGAGCACTTGGTATATAGCGTCGAAGACAAACAGCTTTATCGCACAACTTATGCTCATCCAGATGGTATGGCAGAAAATACCGGGATTAAACGTCCTATTCTAGATGATATTGAGGATATGAAGATCGCATTTTATGATGGCGATCAATGGTTTGACTATTGGCCGTTAACTGACGACCCAGAGCAGCAAGCCAGACAAATGTTACCTATTGCAGTAAAAGTAAAATTAGAGCTGACAGACTATGGCATTATAGAACGACTTTATTCTATTTCAGATAAAGTGATTGAAGATAAATAACAGTGATCATGAAACGATTCAACGAGTTACCACAAATAAGTTTTGCAAGAAAGCAGCGGGGAACAATTTTGATTACCGTTGTGTTAATTGCTGCAATGGTGATTGTGTTAGTCGTTGAGTCAGTCAAAACTGTACGCTATCAAAAGCAGCTGAGTAATAATCTGATTCATCGTGACCAGGCGTATTCCTACTTAATGGGGATGGAAGAGTTAGTAAAAATTAAAATGCGTGAATTATTTACCAAAAATGAAGAAGAAACTGTTCACTTAAATCAAGCCTGGGCACAAGACGAAATTATGTTTCCGATAGAAGGTGGAATGATGAGCGCCTCTATTAAAGATATGCAAAGTTGTTTTAATTTAAATTCAATTGCGGGTAAAGCTAAAAATAATCAAAATAACAACAACCCGCCAAATACTAAGCAGCCCAGTAAACCGACTACACCTTTTAATAGTGGTCAGCAGCTACCGCCTGGACAAGAAATTCTTGAAGATTTAATTGGTAAAATTATTGATAGTGGTGGCTCCGATGCAAAAGCGTTGGCCACAGTGGTTAGAGATTGGGTTGATGAAGACGTTGAACCATCGGGCGCCGATGGGGCTGAAGATGAATACTATCAGGGGCTCGAACCTGCCTATCGTACACCAAATAGCTTGTTAAGCCATGTTAGTGAATTAAGAGCCATGCGTGGTTTTAATACAAAAATATACAAAGCATTAAGACCTTTTGTTTGTGTGTTGCCAGACCCGGAGGTTAACACCATTAATGTAAATACTATTGATGAGGAATCACTGTTTTTACTTTATGCCATTTTAGGCGGTAAAGATGTTTCCATGGCCGATATTACCAAAGCAATTGCTAACCGTGGTGAAAAAGGTTTTGAAAAGATAGACGATTTTTTTAATGAGTTTGGTGCAGCAGGACAGCAAATCAAGCAAAAATATGCATCAAGAGTTGATGTGAAAAGTAGTTATTTTCAAATGACCGCAAAGGCAGAACTTGGTAATACGCGAGTTTCAATGAAGTCATTACTTAAAAAAGATAAAGAAAATAATTTTTTAGTCATTTCTCGATATTTTGGTAAAGAATAATGAGTAAACTAGTCATATTCTGGGGTGATAAATCGTCCGACCGCTTTTACTGGTGCGTTGATTCTGGCAACGCTGAAGAGGCCGTTAGTATTGCATCATCACAGATTGAAAGTCATGAAATTTTAAAAGCTGATTTAGCCTGCATGGCTGAGTTTGCCCGCAATAAAAAAGTCGAATTAGTTCTTTCGAGTAATGATATTCATTTTAATCAGGTTGAACTACCCAATAAAGCTCAGCGTCATTTGCGCAAAGCGATTCCATTTATTATTGAAGAGCATGTTGCCGATGCTGTTGATCATTTATTTTTTGCAATAGGGACAAGGGAGGCAAGTGGTAAAATTCCTGTTAGAGGCGTTCAGCTAACCTATTTAAATAACCTGATTGAAATTTTTGAAAAAGCCGAAGTTAAACTTGATGCTATTAAAGTCGATTTAGATTTGTTGAAAACACCAGAAGAAGGTTTGCTTGGTGTGTTAACGAACGATATGGTGTTGCTGAAATCTGACGATGGGCGGGCGTGGTCGTGTTATCAGCAAGACTTTTCTTGGATTGTGCAAAGAGTGATTGCCAGTGAACGTTCAGAAGAAGATTTGCCAATTGCAACGCCATTAAAAATCATTGGTGATAATGAATCTGTTTTGCAAAATTTTGAACAACAATTGCCTGTGGGTATGTTTGCTCCCGACATTCAGCAGGTTGATGCAGTTGAACAATATCTGACTGATAATTCCGTAGCAAAGCTTAACCTGTTGCAAGGTGAGTTTGAACCTGAGGCCGAATCTTCACCCTTTAAAAATATGTTATACAAGGTTGCCTCCATTGCTGCAATGGTATTAGTTGCTCACCTGGCTTATCAAGGTACTCAATGGTTTTGGTTATCGGCACAAAATGAAGCACTTAATAACGAGCGCTCAGTATTGTGGAAACAAGCATTTCCGGGAAGAAAAGAACCATCGAATCCCGACAAAACTCTAAGAACATTCTTGAAGACTGCCGGGAGTGGATCGGGTGATGCTTCCTTTTTAGCAATGCTCAACTCCACTGCTGAATTAATTACAGATTTAAATCAGATATATCCAACCAATATTAGCTACAACTCAGCGCGTAATGAATTGCGAATGGATTTGATCGCCAAGGATTTACCCGTATTAAATCAGTATAGAGATGCATTGAAAAATGCCGGTCATGAAGTGGAAATGTCTTCGGCTAATCAGCGTGGCGATGCTTATTCAAGTCGATTAATTGTGCGGAGGTAATATATGGAACAATTAAAGCAATGGTATAACGGACTTGATAGCAGCGAGCAAAGACTCGTCAATATAGCCAGTATTTTTGTGGTACTGTTCATTCTGTTTTTTGGCATTTTAAAACCAATAAGTGATTCTGTTGAAAGTATAGAAGGTCAAATTCAAAGTCGAGAAAGATCGGTGGCTTTATGGAAAAAATCAATGCCGCAAATTATTGCCAATCGTGGTGCAATGAGTAGCAGTAATTCGAATATACCGCTGACAAATCTGGTGACATCAACAACGCGTCAATATCAATTAAACGTTTCTCGCGTGAAGGAAAAGAGCCCGAATGAAATGCAGGTCTGGTTTGACAATGTATCTTTTAATGATTTTATTCGTTGGGTTGCAGAGCTTGAAAGTCGTCATAAAGTTTCAGTTGATTCAGTCAATATCAGAACGAAAGATCGTGACGGGCTGAGCAGCATTGATATTAAAATTCAACGCGGATAATGGCAGGTCATATAACACGAATGAAAAAGAAAATATTCATATTGACGATTATATTTTTATTTGCCGTCATTTATTTAACGCCCGCTAAACTGGTTGAAAATCTTATGCCTGCCAACCCAAAGGTTCAGGTGAGCGGTTTAAGTGGCAGTATATGGTCAGGTAATATTGCTAATATTAGCTGGAATCAATTGACGCTGTCTGATGTTGAATTTGCGCTAAGTCCTGTTAGTTTACTTATGGCAAAAATATCACTGGCTTTAAACTTTCCTGCAAATGGTGATTTGGCGGGGCAGGTAGAAGCAAATCTGCCGGATACCAGTGGCAAGTCGATAACTATTTCGAATGCCAATTTAACAATTGATAGCGCATTAATTCAACAATTGATTCCTATGCCAGGTGTTTTGGTTAATGGTAAAGTTCAAACCAAAAATTTAGATTTGGAAACTGCAAATAATAAACTGGTTTCAGCACAGGGTGATATTATTTGGCGTAATGCCAGTGTTGCTATTTCTGGTCAAGATTGGCAACTGGGTGAGTTTGTTGTAAAAGCAGAAACCCGTGATAAAACCAATATTATTGTATTTGAAATTGTCGATGCGAAGAAAAATAAGTTAGATCTGTTAGGAAAAGCAACCATTTCTCCTGATGGTATGATGGAGTTTGTTGGCAGTGTTGGCATTAATATTGATCAAAATATTTATAATGCGATTTCTATGTTTAGTAATGGAAAACCAATCGACGGCAGGTTACCAATAAAATACCGACAAAAAATTAACTAATCTGTTATTCTAACAAGTAACTGCACAGATATTCGAGGAATATCATTTTGTCGCTCACAATTAATTGGTCTGATATTGATACCGTTTTGCTGGATATGGACGGAACAATTTTAGATTTGGCATTTGATAATTTTTTCTGGCTTGATTATTTACCTCAAGTCTATGCTGAAAAAAATCAAATTTCACTTGAAGAAAGTAAGCGTTTTCTTGCAGATAGTTATGGCGCAATTGAAGGCAAACTCCAATGGTATTGTTTAGACTTTTGGAGTGAAAGGTTGAATCTTGATATTGTTGCATTAAAATATAAAGTGAAAGATAAAGTCGCGTTTCGTCCTGGGGCGGTTGCATTTTTAGAGTATCTTTGCTCACTACAAAAAAAAATTTATTTAGTGACAAATGCGCATCCTAAAAGTCTTGAAATTAAATTGTTGAATGCAAAATTTCATCAGTATTTTGATGATCTATGTAGTTCTCATGAATTAGGCTATCCCAAAGAAGAACAATTATTTTGGCAGTTGGTTCAAGATAAGTACCAATTTAATTCTGCACGCACATTGTTTGTTGATGATAGCGTCAGAATATTAAAATCAGCACAAGAGTTTGGCATTGGTAAAGTACTTGGAATTGCCCAACCCGACTCGCGGCGCGAAATTATCGAAACTTCGCCATTTGACGCCATTGTTGATTTTGAGCAACTGATAAAAACGGAAGATTATGGCAAAAAAACCTCAAATCATTCAACAGAAGCAAATCGCTAAAACCCGACTATTTTGTATTGAAGAGCTGGCTCTGAAATTTTCAAATGGTGAAGAACGGATATTTGAGCGAATGGTGTCAGGACGCAGTGGCGCAGTTATGATTATTGCGGTAACTGATAACAAAGAGTTTATTCTTATTCGCGAATACTCTGCGGGTACGCATGATTATCAGTTGGCTTTTCCTAAGGGGTTAATGGAAGAAGGTGAAACCATTGTGCAGGCAGCAAATCGTGAATTAATGGAAGAGGTCGGCTACGGAGCAAAGCAATTAACGCCATTAAAATCAATGAGTCTTGCCCCTGGATATTTTTCTCATCAAATGAATCTGATTTTAGCGCAAGACTTATATCCTGAAAAACTACCCGGTGACGAACCCGAACCTTTAGAACTTGTATTTTGGCCAATTGATGAGATTGACTCGTTATTACAACAAACTGATTTTACCGAAGCGCGTTCTATTGCCGGGCTATTATTAGCAAAACGATATTTAACACAGGAAGCAGCATTTTGACATTTGATACAGAATTACAACAGTCGATTTTAGCTGAAATTATTATTGCTGCAAAAAATGCGGGACAAGCAATATTAAGAATCTATAACAATGAAGAGCTTAATATCCAGACCAAAAGTGATGACTCACCACTGACACAGGCGGATTTAGCTGCTCACCGTACCATCATCAATCATTTAACCGAGAAGTATTCTGAGATTCCCTGTTTGTCGGAGGAAAGTCAAAATATTACTTTTATCGATCGCAAAGATTGGGAAAGTTGCTTTATCATCGACCCGCTCGATGGGACCAAAGAGTTTATTGCAAGAAATGATGATTTTACCGTAAATATTGCGTTAGTCCATCAAGGTAAACCAATAATCGGTGTGATTTATGTGCCGGTATTTGACACTCTTTATTATGCGGCGACAGAATTAGGTGCATTTAAACAACAAGCAAAAGAAGAGCCTGTTTCAATAGCTGTTAGGAGATTGCCGCAAAAAGATGGCCAAAATTATTTTACCGTTGTGGCCAGTCGACGTCACGGTGTTGAAAAGGTTGCATCATTGTGCCAAAACTTTGCGAACTTCGAATTAACCAGTCGAGGTAGTTCTTTAAAGATGTGTCTGGTGGCTGAAGGAAGTGCTGATTTATATCCTCGATTGGCGCCAACGTCTGAATGGGACACTGCTGCGGCACAGGTTATTGTTGAGCAGGCTGGTGGGCAATTGGTTACGCTGGATTATCAACCGCTTGTTTATAATCAAAAAGAGTCTTTATTAAATCCGCACTTTCTGGTTTTGGGCGATGCGCAGTTTGACTGGCAACAACATTTGGTTATTCCCAATTAAATTATTTGAGTAAGCCTTTTTCTTTAGCGAATTGAACAAAATGACGTGATACTGGAATGAGTTGTTTGTTTGATAGCTGTATGAAGTACCGCCGGCTTTTCTTGGTAGATTGCTCAATGGCTGTTTCTGCAATCCACTAGGACCGGTTTACTTGCATCCCAGGGTAATCTTGCTATTCATCAAATGCATCTTTAAATCGCATGAAAATCGTACCCGTAATACCATCTGATTTAACGGTGACTTTCTCCAATATTTCTGCCGGACGCTATGCTATATTGGTGTTTCATGATGAAAACAGTAATGGCAAGTTGGATCGAATGATGTTCCTGTTTATGGGGATATCAGCTGAAGGTTATTGTTAAACCAATGATGTGTTTACTTAGTCGTCCCTGAAAAACAGCTTAACACTCTGAAATTTAATAAAAAATCTCTAATTAATAACTCACTTTTCGACCAGAAATGTTAAAATACGCCATCACTTCCTGG